>NZ_JBHMQT010000002.1:0-34056 GCF_042435035.1 Sphaerimonospora cavernae | reverse complement strand
TTACCCGGTCCGGCCCCGCCACGCAAACCGCAGCAGATCCAAAACCCAAGAGAAGAAGAGGCGCCGGCAACCGCACCCGACACATCCCACACACCAGACCACCAAGATGATCAGAAATGGGATCCGCCGAACCTCACCGGCCCAACTAGATTACCAGAGCTGGAGACCAACCACGCGCAAGCGCGCTTCGGGGCTTGCGTACCTGGACGAACGTAGACTCTGCCGGGTGAGCGACATGGCGCCTGTGGCGAAGAAGGTTCCGGTCGAGCGTACTCATCACGGCGACACCGTAATCGACGAGTACGCATGGCTACTCAAGAAGGACGATCCCGACACGATCGCGTACCTGGAGGCGGAGAACGCCTACACCCAGGAGATGACGGCTCATCTCAAGGACCTCCAGGACACCGTCTTCCAGGAGATCAAGGGCCGCACGCTGGAGACCGACCTCTCGGTCCCGATCCGCCGAGATGCCTGGTGGTATTACAGCCGCACCGAAGAGGGCAAGCAGTACGGCATCCAGTGCCGGGTGGCCGCCGACGGCGACAGTCCTCCCGTGTTGCGGCCCGGTGAACCGCTTCCCGGCGAGCAGGTCCTGCTCGACGGGAACGAGCTGGCGGGCGACAGCCCGTTCTTCTCGATCGGGACGAGCGTGGCCAGCCCGGACGGCACGAAACTCGCGTACTCCACGGACTACAAGGGCGACGAGCGGTTCACGCTCAGGTTCAAGAACCTTGAAACCGGCGAGCTGCTCTCTGACGAAATTCCGGGCGTCTTCTATGGCGGCGCCTGGTCGGCCGACGGGTCGACGTTCTTCTATACGACCATCGACGACGCCTGGCGGCCGTACCGCGTCCATCGGCACACCCTTGGGTCCGACGCGGACGACGTGATCGTGTACCAGGAGGACGACGAGCGGTTCTGGGTGGGGATCGGGCTCACCCGGAGTCTGCGTTACCTCACGCTGTCCGCCGGCAGCAAAATCACCAGCGAGGTGTGGATCCTCGACGCGGACGACCCGACCGGGGAGTTCACGGTGGTCCGGCCGCGGCGGACCGGTGTCGAGTACGGCCTGGACCACGCCGGCGACCACTTCCTCGTGCTGCACAACGACGGCGCCGTCAACTTCGAGCTCGCAACGGCGCCGATCGCCGATCCGGCCTCCTGGACGCCACTCATCGGGCATCGGGAGGACACCCGGCTGCTCAACGTCGACGCGTTCAAAGATCACGTCGCGGTTCACTTCCGCCGCGACGGCCTGACCGGCATCCGGATCCTGCCCGGAGACGGGCGGGATCCGTACGAGATCCCGTTCCCCGAGCCGCTCTATGACGTCACGCCGTCCGGGAACGCGCAGTTCGAGACGAGCCGGCTGCGACTCGGATACACCTCGCTGGTGACGCCGCCGTCCGTTTACGAGTACGACCTGCGGACGGGCGAGCTGATCCTGCTCAAGCGCAAACCGGTGCTGGGCGGCTACGACCCCGCCGACTACGAGCAGTTCCGCGAGTGGGCGACCGCCGAGGACGGGACGAGGGTGCCGATCTCGATCGTCGTCAAGAAGGGCGCCATCGAGAAGGGCGCGGACAAGACGGGCACGGACCGGCCGGCCCCGACCGTGCTGTACGGCTACGGCAGCTACGAGAGCTCGATGGACCCCTACTTCTCGGTTGCCCGGCTTTCGCTGCTCGACCGCGGGTTCGTGTTCGCGATCGCCCACGTCCGCGGCGGTGGCGAGATGGGCCGCCGGTGGTACGAGGACGGCAAGCTGACGAATAAGAAGAACACCTTCACCGACTTCGTGGCGTGCGCGCGGCACCTGAAGGCCGTCGGCTGGTCGAGCCGGATCGTCGCACGCGGCGGTTCGGCCGGCGGCCTGCTCATGGGTGCCGTCGCCAACCTCGCGCCGGAGCTCTTCGCCGGGGTCGTCGCCGAGGTCCCGTTCGTGGACGC
Organism: Sphaerimonospora cavernae; assembly: GCF_042435035.1. NCBI lineage: Bacteria > Bacillati > Actinomycetota > Actinomycetes > Streptosporangiales > Streptosporangiaceae > Sphaerimonospora > Sphaerimonospora cavernae. Next base: position 32,103 of record NZ_JBHMQT010000002.1, on the reverse strand, counting down.
GCTGAACACGATCCTCGACCCGTCGTTGCCGCTCACGGTCATCGAGTGGGACGAGTGGGGCGATCCGCTGCACAACCCCGAGGTCTACGCGTACATGAAGTCCTACTCGCCCTACGAGAACGTCGACGGCCGGCCGTACCCACCGATCCTCGCGATCACCAGCCTGAACGACACGCGGGTGTTCTACCACGAGCCGGCCAAGTGGATCGCGCGGCTGCGCGACACCGCGGGCGGCGGGCCGTTCCTGCTCAAGACCGAGATGGGCGCCGGGCACGGGGGTCGCAGCGGCCGGTACGACGCATGGCACGAGGAGGCGTTCGCGCTCTCCTGGATCCTCGACAGGGCCTAAATCACCAGGACGACGTCGAGGCGGCGGGGGACGTGCACGCCCTCGACCCGGTTCAGCTCGATGTCGCTGGTGGCCGACGGTCCGGAGATCCAGGTCAGCGGGCGGCGGGGATCCGGCGCGGCCACCGCCCCGGGGTTCTGGTTCCGTGCCCGGGCGCGACCGGCCGCATCAGGTACAGTCCCACCGGCGGACGAGTGAGTGCGGCTGGACAGGAGAACGGCGAGTGACGTACGTGGCGGCGGATGACCGGTACGGCCCCATGCCGTACCACCGGACCGGGCGGAGTGGGCTGAGGCTGCCCGCCGTGTCGCTCGGCCTCTGGCACAACTTCGGCGACGACAAGCCCGTCGAGACGCAGCGGGCGATCCTGCGCCGGGCCTTCGACCGCGGCGTGACGCACTTCGATCTGGCCAACAACTACGGTCCGCCGTACGGCGCCGCCGAGATCAATTTCGGGCGGATCTTCCACCAGGATTTCACCCGATACCGGGATGAGCTGATCATCTCGACGAAGGCGGGCTGGGACATGTGGCCCGGGCCGTACGGCGAGTGGGGGTCGCGCAAATATCTGCTGGCCAGCCTCGACCAGTCGCTCAAGCGGATGGGCCTCGACTACGTCGACATCTTCTACAGCCACCGCTTCGATCCGGAGACGCCGCTCGAGGAGACGATGGGCGCTCTCGATCAGGCGGTGCGTTCGGGGAAGGCCCTCTACGTCGGCATCTCCTCCTATGGCCCGGAGCGGACCAGGGAGGCGGTGCGGATCCTGCGTGAGATGGGCACGCCGCTGCTGATCCACCAGCCGTCGTACTCGATGCTGAACCGCTGGATCGAGGGCGGGCTGCTAGACGTGCTGGCGGACGAGGGCGTGGGGTGCATCGCGTTCTCGCCGCTGGCGCAGGGCATGCTGACCGACCGTTACCTCGACGGCATCCCGGCGGGCTCGCGGGCGGCGCAGGGCAAGTCGCTCGACCCCGCCCTGCTGACCGAGCAGACCATGCGGCATGTCCGCCTGCTCAACGAGATCGCGAAGGAGCGCGGCCAGTCGCTCGCGCAGATGGCGCTGGCCTGGGCGCTGCGTGACCGGCGGGTGACGTCGGTGCTGATCGGCGCCAGCAGCGTCGCCCAGCTCGACGACAGCCTCGACGCCGTCAAGCGGCTCGACTTCTCCGCCGAGGATCTCGCGGCCATCGACAAGGACGCGGTCGAGTGCGGCATCGACCTCTGGGCCGGCTCCAGCAAGAGCTGACACCTGCCGCCGTCGGCCGGACGAACCCCGGCCGACGGCTATCAGGATCTTCGGGTGGCGCTCTTTCCGGCGGCCCTGAGCTCCATCGCCGCCGCTACTTCTTCGGCGGTGAAGATCTCTCCCGAGCCGCGTTCGCGAGCCCCTCCTCGATGGCAGCCACCTCGTCGGCATCGGCCAGGATGCTCAGCGTCTCGCTGTGAGACTCCCAGCCGCTCATATCACCTGTATACGGCACAGCGGTCCTGTGGCTGCGGCAAGTTTCCTGTCGGCGGTCACGAGGGTGCACTGGAGCGCTTCGGCTGCGGCCACGTAGGCGGCGTCATACGACGACAGGTTGTGGCGTAATTGCCACATCCTCGGCAGAAGGCCGTCTTCGTCGATTCTGTCGACCAAGATCTCTCTCAGGTCATCGGCGGCTTGGTCGGCTACAGCGGAGGTGATCTTCCTGCCGAGTAGGCGGCCCCGAATGACCGACATGGTCTCCACCTTCAGATGTGAGGGCGCGGCCCATCGGGTATCCGCCGCCAATACCTCCCGCGCCGCATCCCCGACCGAGCCGGATCCGGTCAAGGCCTCCGCCAGAACCGACGCGTCGATAACGATCAATCGTCAGTCCCTTGCCGCTCCAACCGCTCGGACCGGATGGCGGCCAGTTCCTTCGCCACCTCTCCGACATCGGAGTCATACATGCCCGTACGCTCCGCGGCCCGCTTGAGTACGGCAAGGTTCTGTGATCGGCGGGCCTCGCTCGTAACCAGTTCGAGCAGCAGTCCCTGCAGGGACATCCCCCGGGCGCGGGCCTGCTCCGCGAGGGCGTCACGGACGCCCTCGGGAACGTCCCTGATCTGAAGAGCCACCATGCATGCATTTTACATGCATCCAGCCGGCGCTAGATGGCGTTCTGGCGTTGGAGGTAGGTGAAGGACGCCCAGCCGGGCAGGACGGGCAGCCAGAAGGTCATCAGGCGGAAGAGCAGCACGGCCGACAGGGCGACCGTGTCGTACACACCCGCGAGCCTCAGCCCCACGATCAGCGCCCCCTCGACCGCGCCCAGACCACCCGGCGTGGGGGCGGCCGAGCCGATCGCGTTGCCGGCGAGGAACACCACGGCCACCGCCGTGAAGTTCACCTCGCCGCCGAACGCCCGCACGCAGACACCCAGGCAGACCACGTTGGCGATGGTGAGCAGCACGGTCCCGCCGACGCCTTCGAGCACCTTGCGCGGGGACTGCACCACGTCGAGCAGCCGCGGGATCACACCGGAGAACATCGCACGCACCCGGGTGGTGACCAGCCTGCGCAGCGGCCGTACGGCCAGCACGATCAGGAAGAGCACGGCGATGCCGAGCAGCACGACGAGCAGCCCCCGCGACGGGGTCAGGGACTGCGCTGCCTGCGTGCCGGTGAGATATCCGAACAGCAGCAGCAGCGCGATGTGCGAGGCCAGTCCGACGAGCTGGGAGGCGCCGACGCTGGCCACCGCCGGCCCCGGCGGCACCCCGCGCTTCTGCAGGTAGCGGGTGTTGATCGCGACGCCGCCGACCGCGGCCGGCGCGACCAGCTTCACGAACGAGGCGGACAGCTGCACCAGCACCGTACGGCCCAGCGGCAGCGGCTCGGGCACGAAGCCCCGCACTATGAACGCCGCCGCGACGAAGCTCACCGCGGAGGCGAGTAGCGCCATCCCGCCCCACACCCAGTCGGCCGTGGTCACCACGGAAAGCAGGTTGACCTGGCTGAGCTGGGAGAACAGCAGGTACGCCGCTACGGCGCCGGCGATGATCGTCACCAGGGTGCTGGGGCGGAACCGTTCGAGCCGGACCTCTCTGACCTCGACCCGCGGCTTCAGCGCGAGGATCTGCTCGCGTATCGCGGGGAGGAGTTCCTTGTCCCGGCGCAGCGCCGTACGGGTCTCCCGGGCGAGGGCGATCCGCTGGAGCATGGGCAGTGCCCCGGCGAGCGTGTCGGCGCCCAGCACGGTCGCCCCGGACCTCACCGCGCGCTCGGCGCCGACCCGGGTGCCGAGGTAGGAGAGGAGCTGGGCGATGTCGAGCCGCAGCAGCAGGTCTCCGGCGGCGATCTCACCGCTGCGGGCGTCGAGCATGATCACGTGCCCGGCCTCGTCCACGTGGATGCTCTCGCCGGTCAGGTGCCGGTGGGCCAGCCGGTGGTCGTGCAGCAGCCGCACCTGCTCCCATATCTGGGCCAGCAGATCGTCGTCGAAGGCCTCGTCGGGGAGCTCGGCGACCGGACGGGTGTCGATGTGCTCGTAGGCGAGCAGCGCCGCCTCGGTGCCGATCTCACTCGTGCCGAGCAGTCGGGGCAGCCGGGCCCCTGCCGCGTGGGCGGCGTAGGCCATCAGCGCCTCGCGCTCCAACTCGGCCCGCAGTGACCTGATGGCCCGCCGCCGGGTCTCCGAGTTGAGCCGGATGCGCCGCCAAAGGCGATAGGCGAGGCCGGCCACCTGCCGGTCCCGGTCAAGCACGGTGACGTCGAGGAAGCGGTCGCCGTCGAGGCCGACGAGGTAACGCCGGCTGCCGGAGCTGTCGTCCTCGATCCGCCTGGCGCTCGTCGGGACGAAGCCGAGTCGACGCAGCGCGGCCAGCACCGTGCTGCCCGGCGGCCTGGTGTTCGCGCTGCCGATGCCGTACAACGTGCCGAAGCCGACCGCGAGACCGACGAGGTAGGTGAGGATCACCCCGAGGGCGGTGACCTTGGTGGCGGTGAAAAGCGCGAGCACGTCGAGCGCGATCGCGAGCCACATGAACGCCCGCCACTGTGGTCGTCGTGACATCCGTACGGCCGTCGCGTAGGCGATGGCGGGGGTGAGCACGGAGTTGAGGGGCTCGACGTCCCGACCGCCGGTGAGCAGCTGTTTCAGCTCGGCGGGACCGGCGAGGACGAGCCACTCGCCCAGCGTGTAGGAGATCACCAGGGCGAGGATGGCCGCGATCAGGCCCTGCGTGACGCGCATGCCGTCGCGGTGGAAGACCCGCTCGACGGCGAACGCCACGGGCACGACGAGCACGGCGACGCCGCCGAGCAGTCCGGAGATGGCCGACAGCACCTGCGGGGCCCGGCCGGTGCCCGCCTGCACGTCGGTCTCCAGCCCGTTGAGCGTGCGCTGAAGGGCGAGCGCGAGCAGCACGACGGCGCCGAGGGCCGCCAGCGTGAGCATGAACCGCAGCGCGTCCGAGGGACGGCGGATCCGCTGCGGCAACAGGGGCTCAACGACGAGGAAGACTCCCCGGCCGGGAGTGTCCAGCGCGGTGTCCTGCTCCTTTATGCCTCTCACCACCAGCGATTCTGTGCGATCTCCGCACGTGCTGTCCACATATTTGACCGCAAGCGGTTCTTCCCTCCGAGACGACGTGACTCGGCCATTCACTGACACTCTATGGAGCCGCGGCGTTTCGCGATCGAGCCGATCCCGCTTGATATCGTTCCGTCGCCGAAGAACTTTGCACACCGGGGCAAAACGACCGGCCGATCGTCGCCGAAGCATCCGTTCACGCGGGGCGCGCGCTGCGTGAAGGTCAACCGCTATCTGGAGCACAGCCGGGCCGCCGGCTCGCCGAGCACGGCGGCGAGGGCGGTGAGTTCGTCGCGTACGTCGAGATCAGCGACCGGGTTCAGCCTCGATGCTTGTCAAGGAAGGTCACGATGGTGTCGAGCACCATGGCCGCCTGATCGGTCTCGAACAGGTGCGAGGCATGGGCGCCTTCACCCTTGACGATGACGACGGGGTGATCGGGGGAATTCACGGCGGCCTCCGCGACCTCCTCCATCTGTGTCGGGCTGATCACGTTGTCCCGCTCCGCCGTGATCTGCAGCAGCGGCACGTCGAGGTGCGCCAGGTCGTCGTAGCTTGGTGAGCCGGCCAGGTTCACGACCGCCACGGCGGGCGCCTTCAGCTGTGTCGCCGCTGTGATCGACTTCGTTCCGCCCATCGAGCCGCCGATGAGGAACACTCTGGTGACGCCCGCCTTCCTCAGCCGCTTGACCATCTTCAGGATCAGGTCGGCCCGGGCGGTCCCGGAGCTGCGCTCGTAGAGCAGGACGCGGTAGCCCGCGGCCTTGAGCCGGTCGGCCAGCGGCCGCCAGGAGCAGACGGTGCCGTTGAGCTCGTAGGTGATGACCGCCCCGGCGGGACCGTCACCCATGATCACACCGGCCGACTCGTCTCCCACCGCGTTGCGGTAGCGGAACACCTGGCCGTCGGCTTCGGTGAAGCACCCGCTCACATTGGGGCCGGTCGGGGAGGCGGAGACCGTGGCGGCGGGACTCGCCGCACTGGACCCCGCCGCACTGGACCCCGCCGCACTCGACCCCGCCGCACTGGACCCCGCCGCACTCGACCCCGCCGCACTCGACGTGGTGGCCGCGCCTTCCGCGCCGACCGTGCCCCCGCAGGCGGTCAACGCGAACAGGACGAAGACCAGGGCGAGTTTCCTGGGCATCCGATCCCTCCAACTATGTAAGAACTGACATAATGAGGGATGATCGAGGTGACGGTCAATACGCTTGGAGCACCATGAGTTCCACGACCTCTACAACCTCCAGGACCTCGACACTCGGATTCGCGATCCTCGCCCTGCTGGCGCGGGCGGACAGCACGGGATATGAGATCGCCTCGCGGATGCGCAATCCCGTCGCCTATTTCTGGACGGCCAGCCACAGCCAGATCCACACCGACCTTCAGCGTCTGCTGTCCGCGCAGATGGTCGCCTACGACAGGGCGCCGGGACCGGGGCCGCAGGACAAGAAGGTCTACTCGATCACGGCCAAGGGGCGCGACGCGCTGCGTGAGTGGATCACGTCGCCGCCGCGGCCGCAACCCGAGCGCGACGAACTGGTCCTCAAGAGCTACGCCGCATGGCTGGCCGACCCCGCCGCGCTGATGGAGATGTTCCGTACGGCGCTGCACCGGCATGAGGAGCGCCTGGCGGAATATGAGCGGGCCTGGGCGTCCCTCGAGGAGGGTGCGCCGCTGCTGTTCGGCACGCCGAAGTTCGGGAACATGGCGGCGCTGCGCTGCGGGCTCGGCTACGAGCGGCACCGGGTGGAGTGGTGCCGGTGGATGCTCGATCAGCTGAGCAGAAGCTTGAATCCCTCATGCGACGCGGCGAAGCCGAACGACGAGTAGAAGCGGCGCGCGTCGACCCGCGCCTTGTCGGAGGTGAGCTGCACGAGGGCACACCCGCGCTCGCGGGCCCGTTCGACGGCCCACTCCATCATCGCTCTGCCGATGCCCCGGTTCCGGTACGGCGCGGCCACCCTGACCGCCTCGACCAGGGCACGCTCGGCCGCGCGGCGGGACAGGCTGGGGATGTACGTGAGCTGCATCGTCCCGACCACCTGCCCGTCCGACTCCACCACGACCAGCTCGTTGCGCGGGTCGGCGTCGATGGCCTCGAAGGCGGACTCGTAGTCGGGCTCGCCGCCGGCGCCCGCGGCCTTCTCACGTGCCGCCGAGATCGGATCGTCGGCGATCAACGCCACGATCACCGGGATGTCCTCGCGCCGAGCCGTTCGGAATGAGAGAGCCACCCGAAGATCCTAATAGGGACGGCTCAGGGAGTGGCCAGGGAGGGGTCAGGGGCTTCCCCGATACCGGCGGGCCGTTTCGCGAGCGAACCTGTAAGCATGAACGAACTGACCCGAACGGATGAGATGTCGCTCTCCGGCGCGGCCCTGCGCGGCGCTCCCTGGCGGGCGGCGACGATCGCCGGCGGCGGCGTCGCGGCGACGAGCCTGTTCCTGGGCTGGATCCTCCCCGGCCCGGCCGACCTCACCTGGGCACTGTGCACGGGGATCAGCCTCTTCGCCCTCGTCGCGGGCATCGGCGCCATCTCCCGGCCCAACCGGGGCGATCGCGTCACTCAGCAGGCCAGGCGGTGGGCGCTGCGGCACCCGTGGCGCTTCGCGCTCTACCCCGGGCTCGGGGCGGCCGCCCTGATGGTCCCGGTGCAGCTCGTGATCGACGGCGAGGGCGTGTTCGGCGCGGCATGGGACGCGCTCTGGGGCGGCGCGCTGGTCTTCCTGTTCACCGGCATCCTCACCCTCGCCATGCGGAGCCGTGCCCGTTAGGCCGTGCCAGGGCGCGTACCCTGCCACCCGCCCTGGCATGAGCCCCGGCAGGGGTCAGGCGGTGGCGGCGCGCTCCGCCTCGCTGCGGACGACGCAGAACTCGTTGCCCTCGGGGTCCAGCAGCGTGACCCAGCCCGTGCCGTCCGGGTTGCGGTGGTCCTCGTACGGCTTGGCGCCGAGGGCGACCAGGCGCTCCACCTCCTCGTCGCGCGTTCGCTCCGTGGGCATCAGGTCGAGGTGACCCCGGTTCTTGACGGTCTTGGCCTCCGGGACCCGGATGAAGAGCAGGTGCGGCACACCGCCGGGGCGTTCCAGCATGACCTCGTCGTCCTCGGGCTCCGAGTGGACGAGGGGCCAGCCCAGGGCCTCGCTCCACCAGCTCCCGAGTTCGTACGGCTGGGCGCAGTCGAATGTGGTCGTGTGGATGTCAATCATGCGCCCAGCCAACCGCGACACCACCAAAGACGTCAAGAGGGTTATTCCGCGGTGCCGGATCCGGCCGGGCGTGGTCGCCTGGCCTTGGCGACGAGCCCGATCAGGGAGACGATCGCCCACACTCCTTCCAGTAGCACGAATCCCCAATCCCGGCTGGACAGCGCGATCCAGGTGAGCACCGCCGAACCGACCAGGTTGAGGACCAGATAGGACGTGGAGTCTCCGTCCAGGACCTTGATCTGCGAGAGCAGGAACGCCGCGAGGATGAGCAGCGCTCCGACGATCTGAATGAACTGATGCATGCTTCCCGCGCGCCGTCTTTACAGGGCCGGGTACGGCACGCACCTCGTCCGGGATCGCCCGGGACCGGGCGTCACCCGCTCGAACCTCTCCCGGCGCCGCGGCTATTCCCCTCCGATCCCTCATCTGGGTAAAACATGCATAAGGGTGGTTACCGGCGGGTAGCATACGGTTTAGAGTTACTGGCCGGTACGTTTACTCTCCCGGGAGCGCAGACGATGGGTCACTACAAGAGCAACCTCCGCGACCTCGAGTTCAACCTCTTCGAAGTGTTCGGCCGGAAGGAGGTCCTCGGGGCGGGCCCGTTCGCCGACATCGACGTGGACACCGCGCGCAACGTCCTTGACGAGGTGCACCGGCTCGCCACCGGCCCGATCGCCGAGTCGTTCGAGGATGCCGACCGCAACCCTCCGGTGTTCGACCCCGCCACGCACACCGTGACGATGCCGGAGAGCTTCAAGCGGTCCTACCAGGCCTGGATGGACGCCGAGTGGTGGCGTCTGGAGCTTCAGCCTGAGCTCGGCGGCACGCTCGCCCCCCGCAGCCTGCTCTGGGCGATGGCCGAACTGGTGCTGGGCGCCAACCCCGCCGTATGGATGTTCGCCAGCGGCCCGTCGTTCGCCCGGCTCCTGTTCCAGCTGGGCACCGAGGACCAGAAGCGGTTCGCCGAGCTGGCCGTCGAACACCGCTGGGGCTCGACCATGGTGCTCACCGAGCCGGACGCCGGATCCGACGTGGGGGCGGGCCGTACCAAGGCGGTCGAGCAGCCCGACGGCACCTGGCACATCGAGGGCGTCAAGCGCTTCATCACCAGCGCCGAGCACGACATGGCGGAGAACATCTTCCACCTCGTGCTGGCGCGTGCCGAGGGGGCCGGTCCGGGCACCAAGGGCCTGTCGATGTTCCTTGTGCCGAAGTACCTCGTCGACCTGGAGACCGGCGAACTGGGCGAGCGCAACGGCGTGTACGTCACCAACGTCGAGAAGAAGATGGGCCTGAAGGTCTCCACCACCTGCGAGCTCACCTTCGGTGAACGGCACCCGGCCGTCGGCCACCTGGTGGGCGGCGTGCACGACGGCATCCGGCAGATGTTCATGGTCATCGAGAACGCCCGCATGATGGTCGGCGCCAAGGCCATCGCCACCCTGTCCACCGGCTATCTCAACGCGCTCGACTACGCGAAGAACCGCGTGCAGGGCGCCGACCTCACCCGCTCGGGCGACAAGACGGCGCCCCGGGTCACGATCACCCATCACCCCGACGTCCGCCGCGAGCTGATGCTGCAGAAGGCGTACGCCGAGGCCATGCGGGCGCTGGTGATCTACACCGCGACGATCCAGGACACCATCCAGATCGCGGAGGCGGAGGGCCGCCGCGACCATGCCGCCGAGGCGCTCAACGACCTGCTGCTGCCGGTCGTGAAGGGCGTCGGCTCCGAGCGGTCGTACGAGCTGCTCGCCCGCTCGCTCCAGACGCTGGGCGGCTCGGGCTTCCTGCAGGACTACCCGATCGAGCAGTACATCCGCGACTCCAAGATCGACTCCCTGTACGAGGGCACCACCGCGATCCAGGGTCAGGACCTGTTCTTCCGTAAGATCCTGAAAAATCAGGGCGCGGCCCTCGGCTCGCTGCTCTCCGACATCAAGGCGTTCGCGGCTTCCGAGGCCGGCAACGGCCGGCTGAAGGTGGAGCGGGGCCTGCTCGACGAGGCGGCGGACGAGGTCAGGGCCATGGCCGACACGATGGCCGGCTGGGCGATCGCCTCACTGGAGACGCCGCAGGAGGTCTACAAGGTCGGCCTCAACACCACCCGCTTCCTGATGGCGCTCGGCGACCTGGTGCTGGCCTGGCTGCTGCTGCGCCAGGCCGAGATCGCTATGAAGGCACTGGGTGAGGGGGACCGCGACAAGGACTTCTACACCGGCAAGGTCGCGGCCGCCTCGTTCTTCGCCCAGACCGTGCTGCCGCGACTGGCCGCGGAGCGCCGGGTGCTCGCCGCCACCGGCCAGGACCTGATGGAACTCCCCGAGACGTCCTTCTGACACAGCTCGCCTGACCGTACGGCTGCCGCCTCCGCCCGCGGCAGCCGTACGGCATGAGTGGAGATCCGTTATGCGTCGCCGGTAATGTGATCAGCTGGGGACGGGTATGACCGATTCCACAGGGAACCTTTACCTAGGCACTACGAGCGTCCCGGAGGTCGCGACAATGGGCATCGGGGTCAGCATCTTCTTCATCACGCTCGGCGCGATCCTCAAGTTCGCCATCGAACCCGACGTCCTCGGTGACTCCGTGCACATCGACGTGATCGGCGTGATCTTCATGTGCGTCGGCGGCGCCGGCCTGCTGCTCAGCGTCATCTTCGCCTCCCGGCGCGGCGAGACCTCCGACCGGCAGCTCCTCGACCAGGAGAACCGACCGGAGGCGTGACTTCTGACGTGCCCCTCAGGCGGCGTGGTACTGAACGGCGGCGCGGCTCGCCAGGATCGGCGCGATGCACTCGTCGATCACGGAACGATGCGCCGGGTGATCGCGATAGATGGCGTAATCCTCGGGCGTGTCGAAGTCGGCGACGACCGCGAAGGAGAAGTTGCCCCGGGTGGCTCCGGCGTCCGGCCCGACCAGATAGCTTCGCAGCTCCGGGATCACACCCGGCAGGTCGCGCAGCCGCTTGGCCACCTCCGCCTTCTGCTCCTCGGTGGCGTCCTCGATCCAGCTCAGCAGCACCACATGCCGGAACATGATCCCCCTTTCGCCGTCCTTCCCGGTTACCCTCTCACAGCTCGTGCCGATTCACCGACCCCTGTCCCGCCCTCAGGCTGACGGCCGGTTCCGGCGGCCTGCGCGGCGATCAGCGCGGCGTAGTGCCCTTGACGTGCGAGCAGGCTCTCGTGCGTTCCCCACTCGACGATGCGGCCGTCGTCGACCGCCAGGATGAGGTCGGCGTCCCTGATCGTGCTCAGCCGGTGGGCGATCACGATGCGGGTCTGGGTGAGCCCCGCGAGCCTCGCCTCGATCTCGGCCTCGGTGGCGCTGTCCAGATTGCTGGTGGCCTCGTCGAGCAGCAGGATCTTGGGCCGGGCGAGCAGCGCACGGGCGAGGGCCAGGCGCTGGCGCTGGCCTCCGGACAGCCCACCCCCCTCGATCAGCATCGTCTCGTATTTCATCGGCATCGCGTCGATCTCATCGTGCAGGCAGGCCATACGGGCGGCCGCTACGACACGTTCCAACGACGCGTCCCGATCGTTCAGTGCGATGTTCTCCCTGATGCTTCCGGTGAACAGCGACGTCTCCTGGGTGACCACGCCGAACTGCCGGCGCAACGAGCGAAGGTTGAGCTCGTTCACCGGCACTCCGTCGTACCGGATCTCACCACTCGTCGGCTGGTAGAGCGCCAGGAGCAGCCGGGCCAGCGTGCTCTTGCCCGACCCCGACGGTCCCACCAGTGCGATCTTCTGACCGGGGGCGACGGCCAGGGAGACGTCCCGCAGAATCCAGGGCCCGCGCGGGTCGTGCCGGAAGCTCACGTCCCGCAACTCGATCGCGCCGCGCAACCGGAGCACCTCGATCCCCTCCACCGGCTCCGGCTGGGAGGCGAGGATGTCCGACAGACGGTCGAAGTGAGCACCCGCCTGCTGAAGGCTCTGCAGGCTGGACATGAGCGAGCCGATCGGGGTCAGCGCGGTCACCGCGATCGCGTTCAGCGCGAGCAGGGTGCCGAGCGTCAACTCGCCGTCGAGCACCCGCCAGGCCCCCACCCAGAGCAAGCCCAGCGGCGCGAGCAGCCGGATCGCCCCCAGCGCGGCCTCCAGCAGCCCCTGCGTGAGCCCGCTGCGCACGTCCGCGTCGAGTTGCTCGGTGAAGTTCCGCGACCATTGGTCCACCGCCCGCGACTCGGCACCGGACGCCTTCAGCGTCTCGATCCCGCCGATCGCCTGAATGAGACTGCTCTGGGTCGAGGCGGAGGCGGTCAACTCCTGCTGGGTCAGCCGGTTCACCCGGCTGGTCGTGGCCAGCAGCAGGGCGACCTGAACCGTGGCGAGCCCGGCCAGGCAGAGCCCGAAGGCCGGATCCCGGACGAAGACCAGAATCAGATATCCGACGGCGAGCGGTCCGTCGAGCAGCGCGGAGAGGATCTGCCCGGTGAGCATGTCGCGCAGCACCGTGACACTGCCGGCCCGGGTCACCAGGTCGCCGGCGCCACGCCTGGTGAAGTAGCGGTAGGGCAGCGCGATGAGGTGCTCCACCACCCCCCGGGTGAGTTCGGCGTCGGCGCCCGCCCTGATCGCGACCAGCAGCGCGTTGCGCAGATAACCGACCACGAACTGGGTCAGGGTGGCCAGCAGCAGTCCCGCGCCGAGCACCGCGAGCAGCCCGCCGGCCCCCGCCGGGAGCACCCGGTCGACCAGGATCTCGGAGAAGACCGGCAGAGCCAGGCCGAGCAGCTGCAGGATCACCGAGGTGGCCACGACCTGGGCGAGCAGGCCCCGCCGCCGCATCAGGAGCGTACGCAGGAACTGCCGTCGCCACGCCTTCGCCATGCTGGACCCGCCCCGGCGGAAGCGCGGCCCCGGTTCGAAGGCGAGCACCACCCCGGTGAACCCGCGGCTGAACTCCTCCGGGGACAGGCGGCGGCGTCCCCGGGCCGGATCCACCACGTCGACCCGATCCCGTGCCCACCGCTCGACCACGACGAAATGGTTGAACTCCCAATGCGCGATCGCCGGGAGCGGTAGCCGCCCCAGGTCCTCCGGGTCGAGGGAGAACGCCCTGGCCTTCAGCCGGTACTCTGCCGCACCCGCCACAATGGCGAGTGCGGTCAGCCCGTCACGGCCCACCTGAAGCTGTTCGGTGACCTCATGCAGACTCGCGCGGTGCCCGTGGTGGCCCAGCACCATCGTCAGGCAGGCGGCGCCGCACTCGGTGGCGGTCTGCTGCAGCACCACCGGCACCCGCCAGCCCATCAGGCGTCCCCCGCCAGCATCGGCTGGATCACGAGAAAGAGCCCGATCGAGGCGAGCAGCAGCAGCGCGACCCCCACCCAGAGCAGCGCGAACCACCATCCGGGGACTCGGGCAGGGGCGGCCGTGCGCCGCTCCGCGGCGGCATGGCGGCGCAGCGCCTCCTCGCGGAAGAGCTCTCTCACAACCAATGCCATTCGATCGATGTCTGGGCACGGCGTTCTGTGAGCCAGGCGGTGAAGGCCGCGTGGCCGGCGGCGGCCAGGGTCTGCTCGTCGTCTCCGGCCGGACGCCGCTCCCGTACGACGCCGGTGAGGAAGCCGTTCCCGTGCTCGACGGGGCCGACCACCTCACCCGGCCTCGCCGTACGGAGCGGCTCGGGCAGTTCGGCGGCGCGGCGCTCGCCCACGGTCACCTCGGCCTCCTCGATGTCGAGCAGCGCCGCGGGGTCGGCCAGCAGGTCGGCCGGGACCGGCGCCGGGGCGATCACCCAGAGCGCGCGCACCCCGTCGAAGTCGGTCCGGTGCGCGGTGAGATGGTCGGCGGCCAACTCGGCCTCCTTGCGCCTGCGGAACCGGCGGCGGCGAGCCATCCCCTCGACGTACTCCTCGAACTGGGCCGGCGACATGCCCATCTCGGCCAGCCAGGACAGCGTGGCCTCCCGGCCGTGCAGTCCGCGCGTGCGGCGGAAGTCATCCGCCACCGACTGGAGGTCGGCCGCGCTGAGCGGCTCGTCGTCGCCGTTCGTCTCGTTGAGGAGCAGGCACTGTTCGACGATCTCGTCGTGCGGAGTGCGCCCCGGCCGGGAGAGGGAGCGCAGCATGGTCAGCGCCTGCGGCAGCGTCAGATAGACCTCCCCCACGCTGACCAAGTGGCCGGCGGCCCAGTGGGTGGAGTGGTCGATCAGCCAGGGCACACCGTCCTCGGTCGAGGAGGTCAACGCCACGGTCCCCCCGCCCGGATGCTCAAGCAGCAGGTCGTAGTCGACGACCGGGGTGCCCGGCCGGACGTCCACGACCAACTCCGCGTGCGTCTCGGGATGTCCGGCCGCCCACTCGGCCACGGTGCGGCGGGCCGCCCCGACGTCGTCACGCCGCCGCCGCAGGCCGCGCAGCAGTTCCACGCCGGATTCGAGGACGCTCCCGAAGTCACTCATCGCGGGCTCCGGTGAGCCAGTCGGCTATCGCCTCGGCGATGGGCAGGCCGGTTCGCTCCTCGACGAAGCCCCAGGCGCCGTTCGGATTGATCTCCAGGAACACGTACTCGCCCTCCGGCGTGACGATGAGGTCGATGGCCCCGTAGGTCAGGCCGCAGGCCGCGACCAGGTCCGCGCATCGCCGCTCGACCTCGGCGGGCAGGCGATGGACTCCGTAGCGCACGCGCTCGTCGTCGTAGTGCCGCCAGTCGTCCCGGGCCATCCTGGACGCCCGCGTGTCGATCTCCGCGGCGAACACCCGCCTCCCCACGACGATCACCCGCAGCTCGACGGCCTTGGGCACGTAAGGCTGCAGGATGACCGGCTCGTGCCGGATCCGATGGCGCGAGGTCAGATGGCGGCGGGTGAGCACGGTCGTGTAGGTCCGGTGGTCCACGCCGTCGAGGAGGAACGCATCGGAGTCGATCTGCTTGGTGATCAGCTGACCGGCGGCCCACTCGTAGGCGGGGACCAGCTCGCCCGGGTCGTTGGTGTACACGGTCTCGGGAACCGCGAAGCCGAGGGCGACCGCCTGGGCCATGTGCAGAATCTTGTTGTGGGCCTGCCGTTCCACCTCACGCCGGCCGGGCAGCCAGCGCGCCGGGATGAGCCCCCAGACACCGTCGAGAAGGAACTCCGCCTGCCATTCGACGTGCACGCGGTGGGTCGGCTCGCCGACCTCCGGCGCGGGCCGCACTCTGTTCGGCCGCCGTCGCCAGACCGCGGTGACCTCGGTCAGGTCCAGGCTCACCGTGGAGGTGTGCAGCGTGAGCCGGTGTTCTCCCTCGGCGAAGGCCGCGGTGACCCGCGCCTGCGCGGGAAAGTCGCCGGGATCCCACCAGACCACCGGAGCGTTTCGCCGCCGGAGCTTCGGCAGCACCATGTCGACCGTGTCATCCGACCGGTCGCTGAGAATGAGAATCACGTGTCAACCGCCCCGCCGCCACGACCTTCGGCTGTTACCTGGGGTAGCCCCCCTTGACCGGCCTTCCGGCGATCAAGGGGTGCCATCATGCGACGAGGACCGCGCTCAGATCAGGCCTTCTCCCACTCGGCCGGCCTGCCGTTCCGGTACCAGGTCACCTTCCAGCCCGGCCCCATGCCACCGTCGTCAGCCGGCGGCCGGCCGCCGGAGACGTCGCCGAGCTCGGCCTCGGTGAGCTCCGCGCCCGCGAAAGGCAGATCGTCAATGCCGATCTTCTTCATGGTCGTTCCTTTCCCCGTCGCCCCTGGTGAAGCCTTATCGCAGCGGTGCCCCACGATCGCGGCGACGGATCTCGCGCCCCAACTTCTGACGTTCGGGCGGTTGCGAGACAGAACGCTAGAGATCACGACTTGTCCGTGACTTGTACCGCACTTGAAATCGGCTCATGTCGACGCCGACGGGGCCGGGGTCCGTCAAGAGGTCCCCGGCCCCGTCGGGCGTGCCGTTTCGGTTGTGGTCCGTTGTGTGCCGGGTCGTGCCTCGCCGTACGACTCGGCGGCGACAGCCGCTCAGCCCCAGGCGAGCATGCGCAGGGGGTCCTCCAGCATGTCGCCCACGTCGCGCAGCACACGGGAGCCCAGCTCGCCGTCGACCACGCGGTGGTCGAACGACAGCGCGAGCGTCGTGACCTTGCGTACGGCGAGCTGCCCGTCGACCACCCACGGCATGTCCCTGACCTGGCCGAAGGCCACGATCGCCACCTCGCCCGGGTTGATGATCGGGGTGCCCGAGTCGACGCCGAACACGCCCACGTTGGTGATCGTGATCGTGCCGCCGGACAGGTCGGCCGGGGTGCATTTCCCGGCTCGGGCCCGCTCGGTGAGCTCGGCCAGCGCGCCGGCCAACTCGGGCAGCGAAAGCTCGTCCGCGTCCTTGACATTGGGGACGATCAGGCCACGGTCGGTGGCGGCCGCGATGCCGAGGTTCACGTAGTGCTTGACGATGATCTCCTCGTCGGTCCACGTGGCGTTCACCATCGGACGCCGCTTGACCGCCGTGATCAGCGCCTTGGCCACCAGCAGCAGCGGGGAGACCTTGACGTCGGCGAACTCGGGCAACCGCCGCAGCCGACCGACCGCCTCCATCGTCGCCGTCACGTCCACCTGGAGGAACTCGGTGACGTGCGGGGCCGTGAACGCGCTCGCGACCATCGCCTGCGCGGTCGCCCGGCGCACCCCCTTGACCGGGATCCGCTCCTCGCGGCCCCGCGCGGGACCCGCCTCCCGCCGGTACGGCACGGCACCGGCGGGAGGGGCCGCTCCGGCGGCCGCCTCGACGTCCGCACGGGTGATTGACCCCCGGGGTCCGGTGCCGGTCAGCGTGGACAGGTCGACGCCGATATCCCGGGCAAGCTTGCGCACCGGCGGCTTGGCCAGCGCCCGTGTCGCCGCCGGTGCGGGGGCCGCGGGAGCCTGAGTGCCCACGGGAGCCTGAGTGCCCACGGGAGCCTGAGTGCCGGCGGGAGCCGCCTTCCGGGGGCGGCGCCGCGTGGCGCTCGCCTTGACCCCGTAGCCGACGAGCACCGGCTCCCGCTTCTCCGTCGCCTTCTCTCCCCTGTCCTCCGCGGGCTTCGGCGCGGCTTCGGCGGGTGCCTCGTCGGAGGTCGCGCCCTCCTCACCCGTACGCACGGAGATGATCGGAGTGCCGACCTCGACGGTCTCACCCTCGGTGGCCATCAGCGCGGACACCGTGCCCTCGAACGGGCACGGCAGTTCGACCACGGCCTTGGCCGTCTCGATCTCGACGATCGTCTGGTTGACCTTGACGGCGTCGCCCGGCGCGACGTGCCACTTGACGATCTCGGCCTCGAGCAGGCCCTCGCCCACATCGGGAAGCTTGAACTCACGCAGCATGAGGGTCCCTCCCTGTCAGTAGGCGAACGTGCGGTCGACGGCGTCGAGCACCCGGTCGAGGTCGGGCAGGTAGTACTCCTCCAGCCGGGACGGCGGATAGGGAGTGGAGAACCCGCCGACCCGCAGGACCGGGGACTCCAGATGATAGAAGCAGCGCTCGCTGACCCGCGCCACCACCTCGGCCCCGAGGCCTGTGAAGATCGGCGCCTCGTGCACCACCACGCAGCGTCCGGTCCGCTGGACGGACTCCTCCAGCACGGCCATGTCGAGCGGGTTGAGCGAGCGCAGGTCGATGACCTCCAGGTCGCGCCCGTCCTCCTCCACGGCGGCCGCGGCCTCCAGGCAGGTCTTGACCATCGGGCCGTACGCGACGAGCGTCACGTCGCGCCCGGGCCGTACGACCCGGGCCCTGTCCAACGGCAGGCCGGGCGCGTCCAGGTCGATGTCGGCCTTGTCCCAGTAGCGGCGCTTGGGCTCGAAGAAGATGATCGGATCGTCACAGCGGACCGCGTCCTGGATCATCGTGTAGGCGTCCACCGGGTTCGAGCACGCCACCACCCGCAGCCCGCTGGTATGCGTGAAGTACGCCTCCGGCGACTCGGAGTGGTGCTCGACCGCGCCGATCCCGCCACCGCACGGGATGCGGACGACGACGGGCAGCTTGAGCGCGCCGAGCGACCGCAGCGGCATCTTGGCGAGCTGCGTGATGATCTGGTCGGCCGCCGGGAACACGAACCCATCGAACTGGATCTCGCAGATGGGCCGATAGCCGCGCAGGGCCAGGCCGATCGCGGTGCCGATGATGCCGGACTCGGCGAGCGGCGTGTCGATCACGCGGTCCTCGCCGAAGTCCTTCTGCAGGCCGTCGGTCACCCGGAAGACGCCGCCGAGCTTACCTACGTCCTCCCCCATCACGAGGACCTTGGGGTCGTTTTCCATCGCGCGGCGCATGCCCTCGTTGAGCGCCTTGCCGAGAGTGAGGGTGGTCATCGCTCGCCTCCCGCCTCGAAGCCCGCGAGATAGGTCAGGTACTGCTCGCGCTCCTCGTCGAGGAGGGCGTGCGGCTCCGTGTAGACGTGCTGGAACATCGCCTCCGGCTTCGGGTCCGGCATGGCCAGGCACCGGGCGCGTACGTCCTTGCCCAGCGCGTCGGCCTCCGCGTCTATCTTGTCGAAGAACTCCTGGTCGGCGAACTGGTTCTTGAACAGGTAGGCCTTCACACGCTCGATCGGGTCCTTCAGCTTCCAGGCCTCCAGCTCGTCGGCCAGCCGGTAGCGGGTCGGGTCGTCGGATGTGGTGTGCGCGCCCATCCGGTAGGTGTACGCCTCGATGAGCGTGGGCCCCTGCCCCTCGCGGGCGTCGCGCAGGGCCTGCCGGGTCACCGCGAGGCAGGCGAACACGTCGTTGCCGTCGACCCGGACGCCCGGGAAGCCGAAGCCCGACGCCCGCTGGTACAGCGGGATCTTCGTCTGCCGTTCCATCGGCTGGGAGATCGCCCACTGGTTGTTCTGGCAGAAGAACACCACCGGCGCGTTGAAGACCGAGGCCCAGATGAACGCCTCGTTCACGTCGCCCTGAGCGGAGGCCCCGTCGCCGAAGTAGACGATCGTGGCGGCGTCGGCGCCATCCCGCTGGACGCCCATCGCGTAGCCCACCGCGTGCAGCGTCTGGGAGCCGATGACGATGGTGTAGAGGTGGAAGTTGTGCTCGGCCGGGTCCCATCCGCCGTGGTTCACGCCGCGGAACATCCCGAGCAGCTTGACCGGGTCGACGTCGCGGCACCAGGCCACGCCGTGCTCCCGGTAGGTGGGAAAGGCCATGTCGGTGGCGGTCAGCGCCCGGCCGGAGCCGATCTGCGCGGCCTCCTGTCCGAGGAGGGACGCCCAGAGGCCCAGCTCGCCCTGCCGCTGCAGGGCTACCGCCTCCAGGTCGACGCGTCGCACCAGGACCAGGTCCCGGTAGAGGGAGCGGACCTCTTCCGCGGTCAGTTCGATGTCGTAGTCGGGGTGATCGACCCGCTCTCCCTCAGGGGTGAGCAGTTGGACCAGATCTGGGGGTGCGTCAACACCGCGAGGGGCGTCGGCTGTCACGTTGCCTCTCCTGTGCGTCATGGGCCGTCCGCTGATGGGGTCGCCACCGTCGGGAGGCCGAGTCTCCTCAGGCGTACGGCCGCTGGGTGGGCGGCCGCGCCCTCCTGCGGACATCGTGGCAGAGGCGACACCCCACTGCGCAAGACCCCACACCATCCGTATATCCCTACCGTGCGCGGCCACACCAGGCTGCCCGGCTCCAAGCCGCCCAGCGCGATGTTGTCGGAATCCACGTTTGCCACCCACCCCTCCCCCGTGATCTTGCAGTTTCTCGCAGACATGCCCACTGACCTGCGCGGATCAATTTCGTGATCTTGCAGATAATCGCAGGCAAGCCGCCGACGTGCACCTATACCTTCGGTGATCTTGCAATTGACGTCAAGTGCAAGATCACAAACAACGTTTTCGCTGCTCAATGGACAGATCTGCGAGAAACTGCAAGATCACGAATGGGAAAACGCCTGCCCAGGGCAGGGATCTGCGAGTTTTCGCAAGATCACGGCCTGAGAGGTGGGGGGTGGGGGGTGGTGGGGAGCAGGCGGGCCACCTCGGCCGACTGGATAGGCTTGAGCGGAAGCCGTTCCATCCCACCTCGCCCAACTGGAGGAACAACGTGGCGCGCGTCATCGTCGACGTCATGCTCAAGCCGGAGATCCTCGACCCGCAGGGGCGGGCCATCGCCGGCGCACTGCCGCGGCTCGGCTTCTCCGGCGTCTCCGCCGTACGGCAGGGCAAGCGGTTCGAGCTGGAACTGGACGGCCCGGCCGATGAAGCAGCCCTTTCGGATGTCCGGAAAATGGCCGAAACTCTCCTGGCCAATACGGTGATCGAGGACTTTTCGATCAAGGTCGAAGAGTAACGTGACGCATTTCACATCGTCGATACCGGACAAACAACCCCGAAAGCTTCAAGGGGCCGTCCAGAAAGCCGCGAACGAGCCGACCGTGAACAACAGGACGCTGATTTAGCGGTTAGCCCCGATTCACCGGGGAAACCTACCTTGGTGACCTTCGACACCGGGGAGGGGTCCGGTGGACATTGAGTTCTCGTTGGCCATGCCGCGAGATGCGATAGGCATCCCCGTGGTCCGCAGGGTGGTCGGGGACGCCCTGCGTTCGCTGGGCGTGACCGAGGAATGCGTGGCCGACATCCTGCTGGCGACCTCGGAAGCCTGCGCGAACGCCGTACGTCACGGCGGTCCGGCCACGCGATATGACATCACGGGCATCATCGGCAACGGCCGCTGCGAGCTGCGGGTCACCGATCGCGGTCACGGCCTGGACGGCGTCCCGAGGCAGCTTCCCCCGAGTGACGCCGAGCACGGCAGGGGCATCCTCATCATGCGGGCCGTCGTCGACGACATCTCCTTCGACATCAGCCCCGGCCGCGGCACCACGGTGCGGCTGTGCAAGGAACTCGACTGGGACGACGGCGCCATCGCCCGTCATCTGACCCTCGACCGGCACCTGGCCGGCGTCTGACCACCCCGCGTCCGGCCACCCCCGCTTCCGGCCGCCAGGGCGTCTGATCATCCTCCCGGCTCACCCTCTCGAGCGCCTCCGATACCCTGAGGTGTACGCGCTTGGTTCCTCCCCAGGGCGCAAGCCTGGGGTCTCCACGCTCAAGGAGAGATTCGATGAGCGCTGCCCGGGTGGGCATCGTCACTTTCCCCGGAACACTCGACGACCAGGACGCCGCGCGAGCCGTACGGCTGGCCGGCGCGGAGGCCGTGCCCCTGTGGCACGCCGACCGCGATCTCAGGGGAGTGGACGCCGTGTTCCTCCCCGGTGGGTTCTCCTACGGCGACTACCTGCGGTGCGGCGCCATCTCACGCTTCGCCCCGCTGATGGACGAACTGATCCCGGCGGCCCGCGGCGGGCTGCCGGTGCTGGGCACCTGCAACGGTTTCCAGATTCTCTGCGAGGCGCATCTGCTGCCCGGCGCGCTGACCCGCAACGCGGGCCTGCACTACGTCTGCCGCGACCAGCGAATCCGGGTCGAGAACACCGACACCGCCTGGACCTGCGAGTTCGCTCCCGGCCAGGAGATCGTGCTGCCGATCAAACACGGGGAGGGCCGCTACGTCGCCGATGCGGCGACGCTCGCCGTGCTGGAGAGCGAGGGCCGGGTCGTCTTCCGGTACGCCGGAGGCAACCCGAACGGGTCTCTGGGCGACATCGCCGGGATCACCAACGAGGCGGGGAACATCGTGGGCCTGATGCCCCACCCCGAGCACGCGGTCGAGGAGCTCACCGGCGCGCCGAGCGTGGACGGTCGCGGCTTCTTCACTTCGATCCTCAAGCGGCTGGTGAACGCATGACTCTCGACACCGTCAAACGCGCCCTGGAGACGCCCGGGGAGCGGCTGCCGTACGCCGAACTGGGCATGAAGGACGACGAGTACCAGCGGGTCCGCGAGATCCTCGGGCGGCGCCCGACCGGCTCGGAGCTCGCGATCTACTCGGTCATGTGGAGCGAGCACTGCTCCTACAAGTCCTCGAAGGTGCACCTGCGGCAGTTCGGCACCAAGGCGCCCAAGTCGGAGGCGCTGCTCGTCGGCATGGGCGAGAACGCCGGCGTCGTCGACATCGGCGACGGCTGGGCCGCCACCTTCAAGATCGAGTCACACAACCACCCGTCGTACGTGGAGCCCCACCAGGGCGCGGCGACCGGCGTCGGCGGCATCGTCCGCGACATCATGTCGATGGGCGCCCGGCCGATCGCGGTCATGGACTCGCTGCGCTTCGGCGGCGCGACCCAGCCGGACACCCGACGCGTGCTGCCCGGGGTCGTCGAGGGCATCGGCGGGTACGGCAACTGCCTCGGCCTGCCCAACATCGGCGGCGAGGTCGTCTTCGACCCCTGCTACATCGGCAACCCGCTGGTCAACGCGCTGTGCGTGGGCCTGCTGCGCAAGGACCAGATCAAGCTGGCCACCGCGCCCGGCCCGGGGAACAAGGTCGTGCTGTTCGGCGCGCGCACCGGCGCCGACGGCATCGGCGGGGCCTCGGTGCTCGCCTCGGCCACGTTCGAGGAGGAGTCGCAGGCCAAGCGGCCCGCCGTACAGGTCGGCGACCCGTTCATGGAGAAGCTGCTGATCGAGTGCTGCCTGGAGCTCTACCAGGCGGACGTGGTGGTCGGCATCCAGGACCTGGGCGCGGCCGGCGTGTCGTGCGCCACGACCGAGCTGGCGGCCAAGGGCACCGGCGGCATGCGGGTGAACCTCAACCTCGTTCCGCTGCGCGACCCGACGCTGCGGCCCGAGGAGATCCTGATGAGCGAGTCGCAGGAGCGGATGATGGCCGTCGTCGCCCCCGACGACATCCCGGCCTTCATGGCGATCTGCGACAAGTGGGACGTGCCGGCCACCGTGATCGGCGAGGTCACCGACACCGGCAGGCTCGTCATGACCTGGGACGGCGACGTCATCGTCGACATCCCGCCGGGCACCGCGGCCGACGAGGGCCCCGTCTACGAGCGGCCGCTCGTGGAGCCCGCCGGGCAGACCGCGCTCAACGCCGCCGGCCCGTGCCGGCTGCCGCGCCCCACCACCGGCGCCGAGCTCCGGCAGACCCTGCTCGCCCTCCTCGGCTCGCCCAACCTGGCGTCCAAGGAGTGGGTGACCTCGCAGTACGACCGGTACGTGCGCGGCAACACCGTCCTCGCCCAGCCGGCCGACGCCGGGATGCTGCGCATCTCCGAGGTGATGCCCGGCGCGCAGGACACCGACCGCGGCATCGCGTTGGCGACCGACGGCAACGGCCGCTACGCGAAGCTCGACCCGTACACGGGTGCCCAGCTCGCGCTGGCCGAGGCGTACCGGAACGTGGCCGTCAGCGGTGCCAGCCCGCTGGCCGTGACCAACTGCCTGAACTTCGGCTCGCCGGAGGATCCCGAGGTGATGTGGCAGTTCGCCGAGGCGGTACGCGGGCTCGCCGACGCCTGCCGGACGCTCGGCGTGCCGGTCACCGGCGGCAACGTGTCGTTCTACAACCAGACGGGGACCGACGCCATCCACCCGACACCGGTCGTCGGCGTGCTCGGCGTGATCGACGACGTCTCCCGGCGGGTCAGGCCAGGGTTCGTCGCGGACGATCTGCGCGTCGTGCTGCTCGGCGAGACCCGGGAGGAGCTCGGCGGCTCGGAGTGGGCGCACGTCGTCCACGACCACCTCGGCGGGCTGCCGCCGCGGGCGGACCTCGAGGCCGAGCGCCGGCTGGCCTCCGTGCTCACAACGGCGGCCGCCGACGGCCTGCTGGAGGGCTCGCACGACCTGTCCGACGGCGGTCTGGCCATCGCGCTCGCCGAGTCCTGTCTCGCAGGCGGCGTCGGCTGCACGGTCACGCTGCCCGGCGACGATCCGTTCGTCGACCTGTTCAGCGAGTCGGCCGCGCGGGCGCTGGTCTGCGTACGGCCCGAGGCCTTCGACGCGCTCGCCGAGCTGTGCGCCCGGCAGGGGGTCGCCTGCCACGGTCTGGGCGCCACCGGCGGCACGGCGCTCTCGATTGAGAACCTCTTCGAGGTCCCGGTCGAGGAGCTGCGCGAGGTCCACACGGAGACGCTGCCGGGCATCTTCGGCTGACGCGACCGCCCGTGCCGTACGGCATGGCAGTGGGAGGCGCCCCTCCGGACCACGGGGTCCGGAGGGGCGCTTCTCGTAGCGGGACCTCAGAGGCCGACGACGATGCAGGTGACGGTCGTCGTCTTGGCCGGGTCGCTCTCGGAGGTGGCCGTGAGCTTCACCCCGGCGAGCCGGCTGCCTCCGTCGCCGCGCTTGGCGTGGACGGTGACGAACGCGTGGTCGCCGAATCCGACGGCCGCGAGGGCGTTGGGGGTGATCGCGGTCCAGCCGCGCCCGTCGACCTCGGCCTTCAGCCGATAGACGTCGGCCTTCAGGTAGGCGCTGACGTCCTCGGGGTGCTGTCCCCGCACGGGAGCGGCCCTGCCGGTGTTGAACAGCGGGAACCGGCAGGTCGACACGCCCTTCTGGGCGGCCGGGACGCCGACCCCCGGCAGGAGCTTCACGCCCCGCTTCTGCGGGCCCAAGCCGTCGAGGGACCGGATCGCGACGGTGTAGGACAAGACACCCTTTCTGTCGCGGTGCACGTTGGTGATGTAGAAGTGCAGGCGGTTGGCCTGGTCGACGTACTCGTATTCGCTGCCCGAGTCGGTGCCCGCGTGGAAGAGGGCGTCGGAGAGCTGGCGGTAGTCGCCGATCGTGATCGGGACCTCGGTGCCGTCGGGCAGCACGTAGTCCGTCATCCCGATGTCCTGCGGGTTGGCGTCGATCACCCATTCGAACGGCGCCCGGTCCTGGTTCTTGGTCTTGGCCAGGAGCACGCCGGAGTCGGGGGTGAAGGAGTCGCTGCCGATCCGGTCGACGACCTCGATCGTGTAGTTGTCGTAGCCACCGCCATCGCACAGCGGATCGGTCCGCTGGCCGCACGACCCGGTGGACTTGTCCCCCGTGTCTAAGGAGATGTTGACGCCGGTCAGCTCACTCCTGCCCGGCTGGATCTCGCGTGCCGTCACCTCGGCGACGACCAGGCCCGACTCACGGAGGGCCTCGCGCGACAGGCGTAGCACGTTCTCCTCGTCGACCATGTCCAGCTTCATCTTGTTGCGCAGCATGTGGTGCGCGCCCATCGAAGCGCCCGCGGTCGGCGGGATCAGCCAGCGGCTGTGCGGACCGCCCGGACCGTTGAAGCTGCCCCGGCTGAGCATCTCCCAGATGCCGGTGTAGGACCGGACCGGCGGGTTGCCGTACGGATTGTTGTAGTTGTCGGCGATGCCCATGATGTGGCTGAACTCATGGGCATAGACCCCCATGCCGGAGCTCTCCGCCTGGACCGAGTCGACGCCGAACCGGGCGTTGGGCCAGAACGTCGAGCCGGCGGCCCAGGACGTCCAGTCCACGTAACGGGTCCTGGACCAGTTGGGCAGGTTCGGGTCGGGCGGTCCGAACTCGTCGGTCACGTCCTCCCTGTTGGGGAACTTCATCATGCCGAACTCCTGCCAGGTCGAGGACTCGTCCTGGCCGGCGCTCAGGTAGAAGACGAAGTCGAACTGATCGGCCATGTCCGTGCCGACGTCGGCGATCCAGGCGGTGTTGCCGTCGACGCGCAGGTTCTTGTCACATCTGTCGCCCGTCGGGCAGGCGTCTGGCTGGAACTCCATCGCGTACTCGTGGGACTTGCCCGGCATCAGATAGGGGCCGAAGCCCGTCAACTCGACGCCGTAGCGGCCGCCGGAGTCCTCCATCCAGTACTCATGAATGGTGTGGCCGTTGTTGAGCTGGTTCGGCGTGTTGAGGAAGTCCTGGTAGAACTTGGCGACCTCGTCACGCGGGATGTCGTGGGCCTGGGCGCTGGGGTTGCCGAAGACGGTCGTGTGCGCGGGCCGGGTCACCACGAACGGCTGGTTGGCGTAGTCGAGCAGCACCAACGCGCCCTTGAAGGTGCGCACCGAGCCCTTGGCGTTCGGATCGGCCCAGTTCATCCCGGGGATCTTCTTGTAGTCCGCCCACGTCATGTGGTCGGGGTTCTTCCAGTTCTGCGGGTCGATCGGGGCGACGGCCCGCGATGGCCTGCCGTGCAGAGCCTGTGGCTCCGCCGGCTCGTCGAGCTGCCAGGGCTGGGTCCGCGGCCAGTGGTTCAGCCGCCAGGGATTGGGCGGATCGGCGGGGGGCTGCGCCGAGGCGGGCGACGCCGTCAGGGCCAGTGGGACCAGCACGATGGCCGCCACCATGCCCGTCAGCAACTTCTGGAGGGATCTCATGAAGCGGACGTTATAGACCACCTTGACACAGATCATCGATCAGTTGTAGGGAAGGCTGTGGAGGAAAGCTTCGACAAATGCCGGAAAGTCCAGGTGAGGCCGAGTGGCCGATCCGCAGCGGATCGTGGACGACGTCGCCATGCGCCTCAACAGGCCGCTGCTGCTGGAGGACGCCAGGCAGCACGTGGTCGCCTACAGCGAGCAGAACGGACCGCTGGACGACATCCGCCGCGACTCGATCCTGCGCCGCCACACCACCCCCGAGGTGCGCGCCTTCCTGGGGGCCGCCGGCATCCGTGAGGCGACCTGTCCGATACGCACGCCCGGCGCCCCCGATCTGGGCCTGCTGCCCCGGGTCTGCGTCCCGATCAGGCACGACGGCCGGCTGCTCGGCTTCCTGTGGTGCATCGACGTGGCCCCCGCGATGACCGCCCAGGAGATCGATCAGGTCGCCGCCGCGGCTCCGTCGCTGGCCCTCACCCTCTTCCACGCGAGCCTGACCGCCGCCCTCGTCTCGCACCGCGAGCTCGAGGCCGTCACCGGCCTGCTGCTCGGCGAGGCGGGCGGCGCCCGTACTCTGATCGAGGCCGGCGCCTTCCCGCGAACCGCCTCCGTCACCGTGGCGGTCGTCCGGCCCGTCGCGGCCGAGCCGTCAGACGAGTCGGACGAGTCGGACACGACGCTGCGGCTGACGCTGGAGCGCGGGCTGCTCACCGTACGGCGCCGCCTGGCCGGGCGCCACCCGCTACACCTCGTACGGTCCGACCACGCCGTGCTGCTCACCTCGGGCCCCGGCGGCTTCCCCGAGGAGTTGCACGCCGCCATGGACCTGCCGGTCCTCGTCGGGATCGGCCGAACCCACCCCTCACTCGGCGAGGCGGCGCAGTCGTACGCGGAGGCCCGGCACGCCGCCGAGGTCGCGGCCCGGGTGCCGGAACTCGGACGCTCGGCGCGTTGGCACGATCTCGGGGTCTACCGCATGCTCGCCCGGGTCCCGCCGGACAGCCTGGACGGCAACCTGCATCCCGGCCTGGAACGGCTACTGGACGACGCCCAGCATCTGCCGCTGCTGCAGACGCTGGAGACGTACCTCGACCTGGCCGGCAGCGCGCTGGCCACCGCGCGCCGCCTGCGACTGCACCGCACCTCGCTCTACTACCGGCTGCGGCGGGTCGAGGAGCTGGTGGGCACCGACCTGCGGGACGGCGCCGAACGACTCAGCCTGCACCTCAGCCTCAAAGCGGCCCGCCTGTCCGGCCGCTACCGCCCCACCGTACCCGCGCCCACCACATCTACCGAGCCCGCCGCTGCCGCCGCGGCGAAGCGACCGGCACGGACCTGAAGTACGCATGCACTGCGTGATTGCGAAAGCCACGGATCTCCCGCCACGGTATCTCTGGAAGCTCGACACGAAGATCCTCACTAAGGCATGCGGACGCTTCGCCGATGACCATGAGTTGACGAAGAACGGCGTTACGGAGAAGGTCGTCCTCATCCCACCGGTGGCCGTGGGTGTCGAGCCAGCGGCGGATCGTCCGGCAGGCTTCGACCATGTCCGCGAGGTAGAGGGAGTCGCGTCGAGGATCACGCGGCATACAGGACCTCAGCGTCGCTGAGGACACGTTCCCGAATCACCCAGTGCAGCCCGTCCTTCGCGACGAGGTCGACAGAGCATCCGAGAACCGCTTCGAGTTCGTCGCGGAAGCGGAAGAAGGCGAGCCCGCGGACGGCTCGCGGGCCGCGGACGTAGAGCAGATCGACATCGCTGGCCGCGGTCGCCTCATCGCGAGCAGTCGAGCCGAAGACCGACAGCTCCGCAACTCCGTAGCGTACGCAGAGCTCGGCGATGGCCGGCAGCAGCCGCTCCAGCTCTTCCCGCGTCATACGTTCATTCTGCCAAACCAGACCCGAGGTGGCCCTCCGTACGCACCAGAGAAGGCGGCCGGGATGGTGGTACGGCGCAGGCCCTCCCGGAACGTGTCCGGGAGGGCCTGCGTCCGCTTCCCGTACGGCTACGCCTCGCGCGCGGCAGCCGTACGGTCACGTTGAGAGCGCGACCGCAGTGGACCCCCCACGGCTCCACCACGTCACGCGGGTAGCGCCGAAAAGGATCAGGCACCGACACAGATCACGTAAACGCTGCCCGAGGCGTTCTTTCCGGAGACCGTCCACCCAGTCGGCTTTCCGCCACTCACCACTGGTGCACTCTCGTAGATCTGCCCGGAGCCGCTGCCCTCCGACGTCGTGAACCCGCCACCCGTGGCAGTCCCACTACCGCAGGAGACAGTCTGAGAACTGGTGCCATGCTTGCCACCGCCGAAGGTGAAGCTCGCGGTCTTCACGGAGGCAGCGCCCATGCCGCCAGCGGGGCCGGCCGGACCCTGGGGACCTTCAGGCCCGGCAGGACCCGCCGGGCCCTGAGCCCCGGGCTTACCATCCGCCCCCTTCGGACCAGCAGGACCCTGAGTCCCAGGCTTACCATCATTACCCTTGGGCCCCTGGAGGCCGCGGTCGCCCTTGTCACCCTTGAGACCCTTGGCACCGTCCTTACCGTCGGCACCCTTCGGGCCCTGCGGGCCAGTTGCGCCGGTGTCGCCCTTCGGACCAGTGGCACCGTCCTTGCCGTCGATACCGTCCTTGCCGTTGATGCCGTCCTTACCAGCGGGACCCTGCGGGCCCTCCTTACCGGGAAGTCCCTGGGCACCCTGGGGGCCGCGGAAGCCGCGCGGGCCGGTGTCGCCCTTCGGGCCCTGCGCACCCTGCTGGCCGACGCCGCCGATGCCCGCCGGACCCTCCGGGCCCTGCTGCCCCTTCTGGTTCCAGGACACCTTGTACTCGGTGGTCTGGCACTTGGTCGTCACGCCGACATGGCGCATGTAGCGCGTCTTCTTGTTGACACACGCGTAAAACACGGTGTCGCTCGCGCTCGAGGCGGTGGCCGCGCCACCGACGGCAAGGAGCGACCCGGCGAGCGCACCGACCGTCATCAGGCCGATCGCGCGTCCACCCCGCAACTTGATACCCACGGTCATCCCTTTCTGAGGCACACGAGGTGCCTGGGGCTGGAGACATGCATGTGGTGGACGGTTCAACTCTTGCGTTGGTTTGCACCCCAAACGTCACGTATGCGTCTCGCGACCACTGGCAAACAGGCTCGTCAACAAGCTCACACGTGAACGACCTTGACGTTGTTGCTGTTGAAACACCGACTTCACAGCGACAACGTCAAGGTCGATTCGAACCGATCACTTGTCGGCACGCGTCCGAGCGACGGCCATGGCTTCGACCCCGCGGAGGAGCAGGTCGAGACCGAAGGCGTAGTACCGCTCCTGGTCCAGCTCCCTTTCGTAGGTTTTGGCGAACTCGACCATGCACGGGAACCGGTCGGGGGGCAGCGCCTCCAACATCAGCCGTTTCTGCCGCCGCCACTCGGCCGCCTCCGCGGAGTTCAACATCCTGGGACACGCCGGATTGTTTCCAACGAGTCCGATTACCCCGTTGAGCAGGTAGGAGGCGACGAAATAACCGTCCTCCACCGTGAAGCCGGCCTCTTTGAGCAGGCTGAGCGCCGCCTCGGTGGCCCGCGTGAAGCTCGGCACATCCTGTTTCACGACCACGGACAGGATCCCGGTCATGCAGGGATGCCGCCTCATCACTCCCAGCACTGCCTCGACCATCGCGCGCAGCCGTACGTTCCAGGGGGAGGCCGGGTCGGACTCGGGTGTCACCTCGGTCAGCAGGTGGTCGGCGACGCCCTGCAGCAGCAGGTCCTTGTTCTTGAAATGCCAGTAGAGGGCCATCGGCGTGACGCCCAACTCCTGGGCGAGGCGCCTGATCGTGAGCGCGTCGAGCCCTTCGGCGTCGGCGAGCGCGATGGCCCGGTCGACGACGGTCTGTCGGGTCAGCCGCTCGGCGCTTGGCATCGTCGCTCCCTCATTCTCTCGCCGGTAGTTGACAACTATACGCCGTACAAGGTCTCCTATACACCGCACATGTACGGCGTACATTGACCTCGTACACGTACCTCGTATAGGAGGAGATGGCCTATGAGCGGAAGATGGTGGGCGCTCGTCTCGGTGGCGCTCGCGACCTTCATGACCTACCTCGACACGTAAGCAACAGTTACAACGTAGCTACCTTGACCGCCTAGGCTCTGGAGTACCAGCACAGAGATGGCCCCCTAGCTGGGAAAACAGAGGAGCAAGAGTGTCCCCCAACACAGCCCCCAAGGTCGTTCGCATCCTCGGAGTGATCCGACAGAGCCAGACCCACGACGACACGATCAGCCCCGCCAATCAGCGGGCCATCCAAGAGGCATGGGTGGAGGCCCGGAACCTCTCCAGCCGCGACGGCATCCAGTACGTGATCGTGGGATGGGCCGAAGACCTGGGCGTATCCGCCGGTAAGACGACTCCTTGGGAGCGTCCCGAGCTTGGCAAGTGGCTCACGGACGAAAAGGCCGAAGAATGGGACATGCTTCTCTCTTGGAAGCTGGACCGCATTTGCCGTTCGGCTCTTGACTTCGCGATGCTCGTTAAGTGGCTTGACGAGAGGGGCAAGACATTCGCTTGCACCAATGACCCGATCGACCTGGATTCCCCCGTGGGTAGGGCCGTGGCTCAAATCATGGCGATTCTCGCAGAGCTTGAACTCAACACCATCAAGGGCCGCAATCTCGATAATCACCGTTACATGCGCCAGACGGGACACTGGGGCGGGGGACGCATCGGATTCGGGCACATGCGTAAGCCGGGAACCAAGGAGATCGTGAAAGACCCTGAGATGTTCGAAGTCCTCAAAGAGGTAATCGCCTCCCTGGAAACTCAGTCTCTCGGCTCCATCGCAACATCGCTAACCGAGAAGGGCATCCCCTCTTCAATGGACCGACAGCGCCAGCTACGGGGCGAAGAGATGAAGGGCGAAGCATGGTCAGCTTCAACCCTCTCCCGTGTCCTTCGTAGTCGTCACCTCCTCGGGCAGCGCGAATACAAGGATGCCGTAATCAAGGGCGAAGACGGCATGCCGACAATCTTCTATCAGCCCCTTCTTGACTTCTCGGAGTGGCAGAGGATTCAAGAGCTTCTAGACGTTCGCTCTCGCGGTAAGGGTGTCCCTCAGAAGAACACGATGCTTCTCAGGAAGGTCGGAGAGTGTGGCGTGTGTGGCAAGCCGCTACATCAGCAAAGCTCCAAGCGCAATGGTGTTCCCGGACCTCTTCGCTATCGGTGCGCTTCCCTCACTCAGAAGTACGGCGGATCAGGGCAAGAGCGATGCTCTAACGGAACCGTCAAGGCGGAAACACTCGATGCCGCCATGGAAAACGGCCTTCTGGAGTGGCACGGTAACAAGCCGTGGAGGGATAAGGTATTCGTCCCCGGTGAGGATCATTCAGAGGAGCTAAAGCAGGTCGAGGATGCAATCAAGATGACCCGTAAGGAGAAGGACCTAGGTCTGTACGAGGGAGACGAAGAGAACTACCTCAGCCGGATCACGAACCTGACCAACCGTCGCACGGCTCTACTCGCCAAGCCTTCCCGGCCTAGCGGCTATGAGTACAGGCCAACCAGTAAGACGATTGCGGAACACTGGGCCTCCCTGACTCAGGAACAGAAGAACGCAGTCCTGATCAAGACGGGCGTACGCATCTCCTATAAGTTCGTGAACCGCACCCTGTCTATAGATATCGATTGGGGCGACCTTGAGCACTTCGAGCGGGTGATCCAAGGCATGACCACCGACTGACCCTCTGGGAGGCCCTCACGGCCGTTCCAAGATCATGAAGCGGTGTAGGTCGCGATCTGATCACGTACGGCGTGTTCG
>NZ_JBHMQT010000001.1:0-58254 GCF_042435035.1 Sphaerimonospora cavernae | reverse complement strand
GACAATCTTTTTGTGGAGGCCATCCCTTGTGGGGTGGCCTTCACGTGTTTCTGGGGGTGTTCCCCCCCGGGGGGCCGGGCAGGTCGGGCGGCGTGTGTGCGAGAAACTGCAAGATCACGCGGGTGTGGGGGCGGTGGGGGAAGGGGCCGGGCGCGCGGGGTGTGTGTGGCGGGGTCCGGTGGCGCGCTTGTACCCTTGTCCACCAGTCCCCCAGCCACCACCAGACCCCACTGATCAACAGAGAAACCCAGCCACCGCAGCCGCCACCACCGGAAACCCGCTGGCGGCGTGTCTTGGTGGGCTGATGCGTGCGGATCCGGCCGCTGTCTCTTCAACCCGTCACAGGTCTCGACGCGCTGCTCCACGATGCCGAGAACACCGCCGCCGAGAACACCGCTGTCGCGCTGAGCCCGTACGCTGATGTCCGTGGAATACCGAGTCGCCGAGCAGGCCGTCATGGCCAGGGGAGTGGAGTGGGATTTCCAGCCCTCCCTCGAACGGATCAGCGCGCTGATGGAGCTCATCGGCGACCCGCAGAAAACGTTTCAAGTCATTCACGTCGCCGGGACCAACGGTAAGACGAGTACCGCGCGAATGATCGAAGGGCTGCTGAGGGAACGTAACCTGCGTGTCGGCCGTTACACGAGCCCTCATCTCACCTCGGTCCGCGAACGTATCTCAGTGGATGGGGAGCCCCTGTCGGAGGGTCGTTTCACCGAGGTGTACCGGGATGTCGCGCCGTACCTCGAAATGATCGACAGCAAGGTCGGTCGGTTGAGTTTCTTCGAGACTCTCACTGCGATGGCATTTGCGGCGTTCGCGGACGCCCCCGTCGACGTCGCGGTGATCGAGACGGGTATGGGCGGAGTCTGGGACGCCACCAATGTGGCGGACGGCACGATCGCCGTCATCACCCCGATTTCGTTGGATCACACCGACTATCTCGGCCCGGACGTCGCGACGATCTCCAAGGAGAAGGCCGGCATCATCAAACCGGGCGCGACCGCCGTACTCGCGCAGCAACCGCTTCCGGCCGCCGAGGTTCTGATGAGACGGGTGGCGGATGTGGGAGGGGTCGTCGCCAGAGAGGGACTGGAGTTCGGCGTGCTCCATCGAGAGCTCGCGATGGGGGGCCAGATGCTCCAGCTCAAGGGGCTCAAGGGGGTGTATGAGGAGGTCTTCTTGCCGCTGTACGGCGCGCATCAGGCGGGAAACGCCGCGTCGGCGCTGGCCGCGGTCGAGGCGCTGACGGGGGGTGATGATCCTCTGGGTAATGAGGTCGTCCGGCAGGCGTTCGCGCAGGTGACGAGCCCGGGCCGGCTCGAGGTCGTCAGACGAGGACCGACGGTGGTTCTGGACGCCGCGCACAATCCCGGTGGCATGGAAGCCACCGTCGAGGCGCTGACCGAGGCGTTCGGCTTCACGCGGCTCGTCGTCGTGGTGGCCGCCATGGGCGACAAGGATGTCAACTCGATCCTTGAACTACTGGAACCGATAGCGGAGGAGGTCGTGGTCACCAGGAACTCCTCTCCCCGTTCCATGCGGCCAGATGAGCTGGGCCTGCGTGCGCAGAGCATTTTCGGACCGGATCGTGTCCATGTGGCCGAACGGCTCGATGACGCGATCGACGTTGCCGTCACCCTGGCAGATCAGGGCGATGAGCTGGGATCCGGGGTGCTCATCACCGGTTCTGTGGTGACCGTCGGCGAGGCCCGCATTCTGCTCGGGGCCGAGCGGTGAGGTCATCAGGCGGGGCGAGGCCGAAGTCCCAAACGAACGACACGGGAAGAGCGAGATGAACGATCTGTTCGAGGTGACCCCGGGCAAGCGCCGGCTGTGCGCGAGCGTGCTCGGGATGGAGGCGATCGTCGTCGCGCTGTCCACTCCGGTCGCGATCAAGATCAATCATGTTTCCGCGCCGGTCGCGGTGACGGTCGGGATCGGGCTCGCGGTCCTGTGCGTCGTGGTGACGGGCATGCTCAAGCGGTCGTTCGCGTACATCGCGGGCACAGTCCTCCAGATCTTGGCGATTGCGACCGGATTTCTCGTTCCGGTCATGTTCTTCCTCGGAGTGATCTTCGCTCTTCTCTGGATTACGGCCATCTTCGTCGCTCACCGTGTCGAGGGCGCGACGAAGCGCTAAAGTCGGCAAGCATGGCCGTCCCTCCCGTTTCGCAGGCCCGGACCGCCGCGGCGGTTCGCGCCGTGCGCGTTCCCCTGCTTCTGGACGTCGTCGCCGGGCTGCTCATCGTGGTCGCCCTGCCCCTCGCCGTCGTCGCGATCCCGAACACGATCTCGGTCGTCGCAGCGCTGCTGCCTCCCGGCGTCTCGCACGTCGACATGATGCGGGCGCATGGCCTGGCGCTGCCGGCCATGCTGCTGACCGTGCCCCTCGCGGCGCTGGCGGTACGCCGGTTCCGTGCCGCACCGATTCTCGTCGCCGGTCTCGCGCTGCTCGCGGTGGCCGACGCCGCCGGCGGGTACGCGAACTCGACCGCACTGGTCGGCGTGCTGCGTGTGCTCCACGGACTCGGGGCCGGGGCACTCATCCCGGCGACTCTCGTTGTTGTCTGGGAGCGGCCACGCAGGAACGTCCTGCTGCCGCTCTGGGTGGGGATGCTCACTGTCAGTCTGCTGTCGGCCCAGGCGCTCGCGCTCCACCCGCTCGCCGACCTTGCCGGTCCGGACTCCTGGCGGGTTACGCTGCAGCCGTACCCGCTGCCGACCGGGGTCGCCCTCGTGCTGGCCGCCGCCTACCTGGTCCTGTGGCTTATCGAGGGTGCGGGCGACGGTGGCTCGTCGTACGGCGAGACGGGAGTCGCGGAGTCGGCTGGGGTGGGCGCCTCCCCGGTGGGCTCGGTGGGTGCGTCCCCGGCGGAACGCAGGCAGCTCATGCTGGCGGTGGTGCCCGCCGCGGGTGTCGCCACGCTCGGGATCTTCCTCACCTTCGACTGGCCCCCGATCCTGGTCACCGTCGTCGCGGCCGTCGCGGCCGCCGCCGTCCTGGCGATGCTGGGGCTCGGGGCGGTCGGCACGTTCGATGGGCCGGGCGGGCGCACGCTGGCCTTCGTCAACGTGGCGATCGGTCTGGTCGTGCTGCCGACCGCGGCGCAGACCACCTACCTCGAGCTGGGCGGGCTCGGCGGCCCAGGACTGAAGGGACTGTGGCTGCCGTTCCTCATCGCCGCTTTCATCACTCTGGCTGCGGCCGTCATCGTGGGCAGGCTTCCGGAGCGGAAGGTCACGACGTTCCCGGCGGTGGGGATGGTGGCCATGGTGGCCGGTCTCTGCGCCATCTGGTGGATCGTGCCCGAGCCGTCGGGATGGCCGCTCGTGGTGCCGTTCACACTGCTCGCGGCCGGCTCGGCGGTGGCGCTGGTGAGCGCGTTCCGGCTGGCCGGAATCGGATCGGCGCTGCTCGGCCTGTCCATGTGCTTTCCCGCGGTGCTTGCCGGTTTCCTGCTCGGCACCGGCATTCAAGTCCTGATGCTGCACCTGATCAGCCAGTCCGGGCCGGCCACCGGAGAGGCGGTCGCGAACGGCTTCGTCGACGCGCTGCATACGTGGGCGCTGGTCGGTGGTGGCGTGGTCGTCGGAATCATCTTGCTCGCACAGTTCCTGGCTCGTCGTGCCTCCGTGCTTCCCGAGGCCTCTCCGGCCGCCGGTACGGCTTCCGCCGCGACCGCGGACTCCGCCGGTGAGCGGAGATTCGGCGGGCAGGACACCCAGGTGATGATCCCGGCGCCGACTCCGTCACCCGAAGGCGAGAAAGGCACGGCCGGACACGCCGACGGGGACCGGTAAGCTGCCGTTGCGGTTGGAACCCTGGGGGTGATCCGGGTACCGGGACGGTCTCACCCGTCTGCGCGGTCTTCACTGGAACGCGGAGACTTCGGGCGCACGGGGATCCCCGGGTGGAAACCGCCACCGAGCAGCCTCGCTGTCCCATTCGACAAGGAGAGAAACCGTGTCTGAGCGTACGCTTGTCCTGATCAAGCCGGACGGGGTCCGTCGCGGCCTCATTGGCGATGTCATCGGCCGGATCGAGCGCAAGGGCCTGAAGATCGTGGCGATGGACCTGCGCACGCTCGACGCCGAGACCGCCAAGGCCCACTACGCAGAGCACTCCGAGCGCCCGTTCTTCGGCGAGTTGGTCGAGTTCATCACCTCCGCACCACTGGTGGCGCTGGTGGTGGAGGGCCCCCGCGCGATCGAGGCGTTCCGTGCGCTGGCCGGCGCCACCGACCCGGTCAAGTCGCCTCCCGGCACCATCCGAGGCGACCACGCCCTGGAGATCGGCGAGAACGTCGTGCATGGCTCGGACTCGCCCGAGTCCGCCGCCCGTGAAGTCAAGATCTTTTTTCCTGACCGTTTCTGAGGCTCGCTCTGTCGCACCGCAGGCTCCGGGACAAACCCGGGGCCTGCGGTGTTTTCCCAGGTGGTGACCATTATCTGGCCGGGGTGGCGGCGATTTTCCCCGGGCCTGATGGCTCGATGTGCCGCGTAATGGACACATCGCGTTACGATTCGAGTGCGATGCGTTATCCCGCCAACCACCCGCTAACCACCTGAAGGAAGGCTTCCTTCCGCATGGGCAGCAAGCTGACATTCCTGGGCCGTGACATGGCTGT
This sequence comes from Sphaerimonospora cavernae, assembly GCF_042435035.1. Classification (NCBI taxonomy): domain Bacteria; kingdom Bacillati; phylum Actinomycetota; class Actinomycetes; order Streptosporangiales; family Streptosporangiaceae; genus Sphaerimonospora; species Sphaerimonospora cavernae. The sequence goes on along the minus strand of NZ_JBHMQT010000001.1, from coordinate 53,623 downwards.
CGACCTTGGCACGGCGAACACGCTGGTTTATGTCCGAGGCCGCGGCGTCGTGCTGAACGAGCCGTCCGTTGTCGCCATCAACGTCACGACAGGAAAGATCGTGGCGGTTGGCATAGAAGCGAAGCGGATGATCGGCCGTACGCCTGGCAACATCGTCGCCATTCGCCCCCTGAGAGACGGGGTGATCGCGGACTTCGAAGTGACCGAGCGTATGTTGCGATATTTCATCCAGAAGGTGCACAAGCGTACGCGCTTCGTGCGCCCCCGCATCATTGTGGCGGTTCCCAGCGGCATCACCGCGGTCGAGCAGCGCGCGGTGAAGGAAGCGGGATACCAGGCCGGCGCCCGGCGCGTGTACATCATCGAGGAGCCGATGGCGGCCGCGATCGGTGCCGGTCTGCCCGTCCACGAACCCACCGGCAACATGGTGGTGGACATAGGGGGTGGCACCACCGAGGTCGCCATCATCTCGATGGGCGGCATAGTGACCAGCCAGTCGATCCGCGTCGCTGGAGACGAACTCGACCAGGCGGTCGTGGCCTTCGCCAAGAAGGAACACTCCCTGATGCTGGGGGATCGGACCGCGGAGGAAGTGAAGATCTCCGTAGGAGCGGCCTGCTCGTCGGGAGAGGAGATCCACGCCGAGGTCCGCGGTCGGGACCTGGTGACCGGCCTGCCCAAGACCGTGGTCATCTCGAGTGAAGAGATCCGCCGGGCGATGAGCGAACAGGTCAATGTGATCGTGGACACGGTCAAGACCACGCTGGACAAGTGCCCGCCGGAGCTCTCGGGTGACCTGATGGACCGAGGCATCGCGGTGACCGGTGGGGGCGGCCTGCTCAAGGGCATGGTCGACCGGTTGCGCGAGGAGACGGGGATGCCCGTACACCTCGCGGACAACGCGCTCGACTCGGTCGCGATGGGATCCGGCAGGTGTGTGGAGGACTTTGAAGCCCTCCAGCAGGTGCTCGTACCCGAGCCTCGCAATTAGGTCGTGCTTCAAGAGTCATGCCCAGCCCGCTTGGCGGGCGGCCCACAACGCCCGCCTGATCTTCCCGGTCCATGGACACACGACTTAAGGAGCGGTCATGAGAGACACCCGCCGCGCCCGTCTCGCGGTCGGACTTCTCCTCGCCGCCGCGCTGGTCCTGATCACCGTGGATCACCGAGTGGGGAGCGGGCCGGTCCTCGGACCGGTGCATGACGTCGCGTCCGGGATCTTCGCGAAGGCGGAGCAGGTGAGCGCGACCGTCACCAAACCGGTCAGGGACTTCGTGGGCATGCTCCGCGCCGCTCCCGAAGCCGAGCGGACCATCGTCACGTTGCGGAAGGAGAACGCCAAGCTGCATACCGAGCTGTCCACGCGGCAGCTCGACAGCACGCGGGCCGCGAAGCTGGACCGGATGCTCGGGCTGGCGGGCCTGGGCCGTTACCGGGTCGTGCCTGCGCAGGTGCTGGCCCGGCGGGCCTTTCCGGGTTTCGAAGACGCGGTTGAGATCGACGCGGGAACCGAGGACGGGGTGCGGCCGGACATGACCGTGCTCACCGGCGGGGGGCTCGTCGGCCGCGTGGTTCAAGCGGCGGCGGACAGCGCGACCGTGTTGCTGCTGACCGATCCCGCCCTCTCGGTGGGGGCCCGCCTCGAAGGCGGCAACCAGATCGGCGTTGTGAGCGGCCTGGGCGAGGCGGGCGGCGGTGACAATCTGATCAAGTTCCGGTTGCTCGACTCGACGGTGCCGCTGCCCCTGGGCGGCCGGATCGTCTCCTTCGGTTCGCAGCGCAGCAAACCGTACGTCCCGGGCGTGCCCATCGGCGTGATCCAGCGGGTGGAGTCGCTGCCGGGAGAGCTGACCAAGATCGCCTATGCCAAGCCGTTCACCGACTTCTCGTCGCTCGACGTCGTCGGGGTCGTGGTACAGGCGCCCAAGCGCGATCCGCGTGACTCGGTGCTTCCGCCGGTCCCGCGGCAGGTCAAGGTCAAGGAGCCGCGCAAGGATGAGGAGAAGCGGGCGGGCCGTGGCGAGGAGGTCGCCGCCGAGAGGCGGGCCGAGGCTGACTCCTGGGCCCAGATCGAGGAGGGAAGAGCCGGGGCCGAGCGGGCGAACGGCCATACGCGCGCGCCGGAGCGGGGCGAGCCGCCGCGTCGCCCGGCGGCCGGGGGAGCCGCGCGTAGCGACGGGAGGAACTGACCCTGATGCTCCGCAATCTGACCGCGGCACTGCTGATCTTCGCTGCCCTGGTGCTGCAGGCGAGCCTGGTGAACCGGTTGCTGGGCGCGTACGCACCGGATTTCGTGCTGCTGATCATTCTGACGCTGGCCGCGCTGCGCGGGCCGCAGGCCGGCGCGGTGATCGGCTTCTCCGGTGGCCTCGCCTACGACCTGCTGCCGCCGGCCAGTCACACGCTCGGGCAGTACGCGCTGCTGCTGTGTGCGCTCGGGTACGCCGCCGGCCGGGTGGGCGGGCAGTCGCCGATGCTCACGGTGGCGGTCTGCGCCGTCGTCGCACCCGGTCTGGCAGCGGGGATCGGCGCGCTGCTGGGCCACCCCGGGGTCACCTGGACCGTCCTGCGCTCGGCCTGGCCACGGGCCGCGCTGTGTGACCTCGTGGCCGTCCCCGCCGTGGTGTGGCTGTTGAGCGACCGGTACCGGCTGCGAAGACGTCGTGGCAGGGCCGGGTCGACGGGGATGGGCTCGACGACGAGTTGGGGACGGGGGACGGCATGACACGGTTGCGTGGGCGACTGTTGGTCCTGCAGGTGCTCGTGATCGCGATGATCGTGGTGCTCGTCGTAAGGCTGTGGCAGGTGCAGGTCATGCAGGGAGAGCGGTTCGGCACGGTCGCGACCGAGACCCGGACCAGGGAGGTGCGCGTGCCGGCCCTGCGCGGCTCGATTCTCGACTCGTCGGGGCACCCGCTGGTCCGCAACCGCACCAGCCTCGTGGTGTCGGTCGACCGGGGCCGGCTCGAGCGTATGCATGACGGAGGCGCCGCGGTGCTGAGGCGGCTGTCGACCGTGCTGGGCGTCCCGTACGACGAGCTCAAGCAGCAGATCCGGGCCTGCGGGCCGGGCGTCTCGCGGCCCTGCTGGCCGGGCTCGCCGTACACGCCGATCCCGGTGGCCGAGCACGTGAAGACCCGGCAGGCGCTGCAGATCCTGGAACGCCAGGAGGACTTCCCCGGTGTGACGGCCGAGATCCAGGCGAGGCGAGACTACCCGCACGGCAAGGAGGCCGCCGCGCTGCTCGGCTACCTCCAGCCGGTCACCGAGCAGGAGTTGGAGCGGCGCGAGGGGCTCAAGGCGAGCTTTTCGGGTGTCGACCTGGTCGGGCAGGGCGGGCTGGAGGCGATCTACGACGCGGCGATGCGCGGCAAACCGGGCCTGCGGCGGGTCCAGGTGGACCGGATGGGCAAGGTCATCAGGGTCGACCAGCAGGCGAACTCGGTGCCGGGCGACATCCTGGTCACCAGCATCGACGAGCGGGTCCAGTCGATCGTGGAGAAGTCGCTCGACCAGGCGATGAAGGAGACGCCGAAGTCGAACGGAGGAGCGGCCGTCGTGCTGGACGTCAAGACGGGGCGGGTCATCGCGATGGCCAGCAGGCCGACCTATGACCCGTCGATCTGGGTGGGCGGTATCAAGGAGAAGGACTACCGGTGGCTGCTGTCGGACAAGTCGGGCAAGCCACTGGTGTCGCGGGCGATCAACGGCACGTTCGCCCCCGGATCCACCTTCAAGATCAGCTCAGCCTCGGCGATGATCGCGGACGGCTCTCCGCTGAACGGCACCTACGAGTGCCCGAGTTCCTACACCGCGGCCGGGCAGACGTACGCCAACGCGGGCGGCATGTCTCTCGGGTCCATCTCCCTGCACACGGCGTTGGTGAAGTCCTGTGACACGGTCTTCTACAAGGCGGGGTTCGAGCAGTGGAAGGCCGATGGCGGCTTGAAGCCCAAGGGCACTCCCAAGGAGCCGATGACCCACATGGCCAAGGCGTACGGCTTCGGCCGGCGCACCGGCATCGACCTGCCGGGTGAGAGCCCGGGCCTGGTCCCGGGCCGGCAGTGGAAGAAGGACCTGTGGGCCTCTATGAAGGACACCATGTGCCGGCGGGCCAAGACCGGCTATCCGGAGATGAAGGACGCGGCCAAGGCCGCGTATGCCAAGCGCCTCGCGCACGAGAACTGCGTGGAGGGCAACATCTGGCACGCCTACGAGGCGATCAACTTCTCCATCGGCCAAGGCGCCTTGCTGGTGACCCCGCTCCAGCTCGCCCGGGCCTACGCCGCGCTCGTCGGCGACGGCAACGTGCGCAGCCCCCGGATCGGCTGGGCCCTGGTCCGGCCGGACGGCACGCTGGTCAAGGAGATCCCGGTGCCGGTGGAGGGCCATCTGCCGATCAGCGACCATGTGCGCGACTACATCCGCAAGGCGCTGGCCGAGGTGCCCGTGGACGGAACGGCGGCGGCCGTCTTCCGAGGGTTCGACTTCAACGTCGTGAAGGTCGGCGGCAAGACCGGCACGGCGGAGGTCTTCGGCAAGGACGACACGTCGTGGTTCGCGTCGTTCGCCCCTGCGGACAACCCGCAGTTCGTGGCCGTGGTGATGGTGGCCCAGGGCGGATTCGGTGCGTCGACCGCGGCGCCGGCCGTACGCCGCATCTGGGAAGGGATCTACGGCGTCGGCAAGAGCGACGACGGCAAGCCGATCAAGCCCGCGCTTCCGGGCGGCAAGCCCCCGGCGCGGCTGCCGGTGATCAGAGACGGGGTGGCGGCCCAGTGATGCGAGATGACTGACGCGCTGCGGGTTCGAAGGCGATCATTCGTACGGCGGGTCGTCGGCCAGGGAGCGCCTCTGCGGCGGATGGACGGCATCCTTCTCGGCGCGGTCGTCGCACTCAGCGTCATCGGCACGCTCCTGGTCTGGTCGTCCACCCGGAACTGGAACTCGGCCGAGCCGACCGCGCTGGCCAAGAAGCATGTGCTCAACCTGTGCATCGGCCTCGCGCTCTACAGCGCCGTCGCAGTGTCCGACTATCGCGTGCTGCGTCGTTACGCGCCCCTGATGTACGGGATCGTGACCGTGGGGCTGCTGCTGGTCCTCACCCCGATGGGCGCGACGATCAACGGCCACCGCTCGTGGATCGCCGTTGGGGGCGGCTTCGCCGTACAACCGGACGAGGTGGCCAAACCGGTCCTGGTGCTGCTGCTGGCGATGTTGCTGGCACGGGCCGGAGACAAGAAGAAGGACCGGCCGCGCTATCTGTATGTGGCGCTGTGCCTCGCCGTCTGGGGGGGAACGGCGGTCCTGGTCATGATGGAGCCCGACCTCGGCACCACGACGGTGTTGACGGCGATCACGGGCGGCATGATCGTGTACGCAGGTGTTCACAAGCGCTTGATCGCAGCCGGAGTGATGCTGGCGGTCGCGGGCGCGGCGGCCGTGTGGTTCCTCGGGCTGCTCAAGCCGTACCAGGTGGCGCGGTTCACCGCGCTGATGGACCCGTCGACCGACCCGCGCGGGATCGGCTACAACAGCAGGCAGGCGCTGATCGCGATCGGCTCGGGGGAGCTGTTCGGCAAGGGTCTGTTCCACGGGGGGCAGACGACCGGCCGTTTCGTGCCGGAGCAGCACACCGACTTCATCTTCACCGTGGCCGGCGAGGAACTGGGCTTCGTCGGGGCGGTGGTGGTGGTGCTGCTGCTCGGGGTGGTGCTGCTGCGATGCCTGCGGATCGCACGGCTGTGCGAGGACCGGTTCGCCGCGCTGGTGGCCGGAGGCATCGTCACCTGGATGGGGTTCCAGACGCTGGTCAACGTCGGCATGACCATCGGGATCATGCCGATCACCGGGGTGCCGCTGCCGTTCGTCTCGTACGGCGGCACCGCGACGTTCTCCAACATGATGGCGGTGGGCGTTCTGCAGGCGATCCACATCAAGGACCGGGTGTTCGGATGACGGCTGGGACCCCCGCCGGAGCCGATACCCTGAACGTATGTCTGTCGAGTCGTTGTTTCCTCGCCTGGAACCGCTGTTGCACAAGGTGCAGAAGCCGATCCAGTACGTCGGGGGTGAGTTGAACTCGACGGTCAAGGACTGGGACGAGGCGACGGTCCGGTGGGCGCTGATGTACCCGGACGCCTACGAGGTCGGCCTGCCCAACCAGGGGGTGCAGATCCTCTATGAGATCCTCAACGAGCTGCCCGAGACGCTGGCCGAGCGGACGTACGCGGTCTGGCCGGACCTCGAGGCGCTCATGCGGGCCGAGAGGGTCCCCCAGTTCACCGTCGACGGCCACCGGCCGGTGCGGGCGTTCGACGTCCTCGGGGTGTCGTTCGCCACGGAGCTCGGATACACCAACATGCTCACCGCGCTGGACCTGGCGGGCATCCCGCTCCGCGCGGCGGAGCGCACCGACGAGGACCCGATCGTTCTGGCCGGAGGCCACGCCGCGTTCAACCCCGAGCCCATCGCGGACTTCCTCGACGCCGCCGTGCTCGGCGACGGAGAGCAGATCGTCATCGCGATCAGCGAGGTGCTTCGCGAGTGGAAGGAAGAGGGCTCGCCCGGGGGCCGTGACGAGGTGCTCATGCGCCTCGCCTCCAGCGGAGGGGTGTACGTCCCGAAGTTCTACGACGTCGAGTATCACCCGGACGGCCGCGTCAAGCGGGTCGTGCCGAACCGCCCCGGCGTTCCTTCACGGGTGTTCAAGCACACGGTCATGGACCTGGACGAGTGGCCGTACCCGAAGAAACCGCTGGTTCCGCTCGCCGAGACCGTCCACGAGCGGTTCAGCGTGGAGATCTTCCGCGGTTGCACCCGCGGCTGCCGATTCTGCCAGGCCGGGATGATCACCCGCCCGGTGCGGGAGCGTTCGATCACCACGATCGGCGACATGGTCGAGGTGGGCATCAAGGAGTCCGGCTTCAGTGAGGTCGGCCTGCTCTCGCTGTCCAGCGCCGACCATTCGGAGATCACCGACGTCACCAAGGGCCTCGCCGACCGCTACGAGGGCAGTCAGATCGGCCTGTCCCTGCCGTCCACGCGGGTGGACGCCTTCAACATCGACCTCGCCAACGAGCTGTCCAGGAACGGGCGTCGTTCGGGGCTCACCTTCGCCCCGGAGGGCGGCTCCGAGCGGATGCGCAAGGTGATCAACAAGATGGTCACCGAGGAGGATCTGATCCGCACCGTCACCACGGCGTACGGCCAGGGCTGGCGGCAGGTGAAGCTCTACTTCATGTGCGGGCTGCCCACCGAGGAGGACGTCGACGTCCTCGCCATCGCCGACCTGGCCAAGCGGGTCATCAAGGCGGGGCGGGAGGCGACCGGGTCCAAGGACATCCGCTGCACGGTCTCCATCGGCGGGTTCGTGCCCAAGCCGCACACGCCGTTCCAGTGGGCCGCCCAGTGCGACCACGAGACGGTCGACCGACGCCTGCGCGAACTCCGCGACGCCATGCGCGCCGACAAGGAGTACGGCAAGGCGATCGGCTACCGCTACCACGACGGGAAACCGTCGATCGTGGAAGGCCTGCTGTCGCGCGGCGACCGCCGTGTCGGCGCGGTCATCCGCACCGTGTGGGAGGACGGCGGCCGGTTCGACGGCTGGAGCGAGCACTTCTCCTACGACCGCTGGATGGCGGCGGCCGAGCGGGCGCTGGCCGGCGAGCCGGTGGACGTCGCCTGGTACACCACCCGGGAGCGGGACGAGCACGAGGTCCTCCCGTGGGACCATCTCGACGCCGGCCTCGACCGCGAGTGGCTCTGGCAGGACTGGCAGGACGCCCTGGGCGACATCGAGGTCGAGGACTGCCGCTGGACGCCCTGCTACGACTGCGGTGTCTGCCCCACGATGGGGACGGAGATCCAGATCGGCCCGACCGGGAAGAAGCTGCTGCCCCTCACCGTCCTGTGATCCTGGGTCGTGATCGTGATGGGCGGGCACTGCTGGGGCGCGGCTATTCTGGAAGACGATTGACCGAAACCGGAAGGATGGCGGAACCCTGAAACCCGTACCCGATGGGCCACCGCCCGAGCCCGTGGTGCAGCGCCTCAGGGTGCGTTACGCCAAACGGGGGCGTCTGCGCTTCACCAGCCATCGTGACATCTCCCGCGCCGTCGAAAGGGCGGTGCGGCGGGCCGGTGTGCCGGTGGCCTACAGCGCGGGATTCAGCCCCCATCCGAAGATCTCCTACGCCGGCGCCGCTCCAACGGGAGTGGCGAGTGAGGCCGAATACCTCGAGATCGGCGTGAGTCGGCCGTGCGACCCGCGGCGGCTCCGCGCCGAACTCGACGCGTCGCTGCCTCCGGGCCTCGATGTCCTGGACGTGGTCGAGGCGCACACCGGGAACCTCGCGGACCGGCTCGAGGGCTCGGTGTGGGAACTGCGGCTTCCCGGTGCCGATCCCGCCGCCGTGGAGCATGCGGTACAGGAGTTCTCGGCGGCCGACCGGGTGGAGGTCGAACGCCTGACCAAGAAGGGGATGCGGCGGTTCGACACCCGCCAGGCGGTGTGCGCGCTGGCCGTCGCGAACGGAACGGGAACAACAGCAGGTCAGGAGACCGTTCAGCCGTGTGTCATACTTCGTATGGTTGTTCGGCACGAAACACCTGCCGTCCGGCCCGACGACGTGCTCATGGGTTTGCGCCTCGTGGCAGGCTTCGCGCCGCCGTCACCTCCTGAGGTGACCAGGCTGGCGCAGGGGCCGCTCGACGCCGCGACCGGTGAGCCCGCCGACCCGTTCGACCTCGACCGGGCAGGCGGAGACCGATAAGACTTGCCGCTGCGGCACCCCTGCGGGAGCGCGGCGGACCACGAGAGACGAGAGCCTCCGTGCGGCGCGGCGACGTGCCCGGAGGCTGACGGGAGAGCGCCCGCATGCTCGATAACGAGCCCACTGACGGGGCTGTGAGCCTTGACGGTGATACAACGACAGGCGATACGACAACTGAAGAAAGGGAGCACGATCCCGGCGTGAGCGATGCTCCGTCGGCGGATGCGGCCGAGCAACCGCGGCGCCGTGCGGCGAGCCGCCCGGCCGGGCCCCCGCCGGAGCCGGAAGACCTGCCACCGGTGGCTCCCGTCGTGATGACGGTGGCCGCCGGCGCCGCCCACGTGGTGGCGGAGCCGGCCGAAACACAGCGTCCGCGGCGGGTCGTCCGTCGCCGTGTCACCCCGGAATCGGAACCGGTCGGCGAGGCCCCGCAGCCCACGGCCGAGAGCGTTTCGGCTCCTGCCGAGGCCGTGACGGCGGAGCCGGACGACGTGGGAGCCGCACCGGAAGCCACAGCGGGAGCCACAGCGGAACCCGCACGGTCCGTACGGCGCAGCCGTACCCGCAAGCGGACCGATGTCCCCGAGGTCGCCGACGTCGCCCAGAGCGACGAGTCCGAGGCCACCGAGGAGGTCGCCGAGGAGGCGCCCGCCAGGAGCAGACGGCGCACCGGCCGGAAGAAGCCCGACGAGGAGACGACGGAGCGAACCGCCACGGAACGAGCCAGGGCGATGAGCGCCGCCGAGGCCGAGGTCGCGGCCGTGCTGCGGCTCGGCATGCCGCCGGCCGAACTCCCCCCGGAGCAGACTGACTCCGGCGAGGAGCCGCCCGCCGAGACGGCTGCCGAGGGAGAGCCGGCTGAGGGCGGGCCGACGGCTGTGCTGACCGACCCGTTCGGGCTGCACGTGCAGCGGCCGGTCGTCCCGTCGGTGTCGTTCCAGGCGACGTCGTCCCTGTTCCAGCCGCTCTTCCAGGCACCGGATCCGTTCGCTGTGCCGGCCCAGCGCCCCGCCGTGCCCGAGGAGCAGGCCGAGGCGGATGAGACCGACGAGGCGACCGGGACCGCCGAGGAGGAGACCGAGGACGAGGGCACGCCGCGCCGGCGCCGCCGGCGCCGCGGCGGTCGCGGACGCGGCGTGCGCGGCCGCGACGGCGAGGAAAGCGAGGACGCCGAGGAGGAGTCCGAGTCCGTCGCGGATTCGGATGCCGAGGCCGAGGACACGCAGGAAGAGCCGGCCGAGGACGAGGGCGGCACTGAGGCGGAGGCCGAGGAGGCCCAGGGCACCTCGCGCCGGCGCCGGCGCCGCCGGCGGCGGGGAAGCGAGGAGGCCGAGCCCACCGCCGACGACCCGCCGAACACGGTGGTCCGCATCCGGGCGCCCCGCGCCACCCGCTCCACGTCCCTCGACGAGGTCCAGGGCGTGCGCGGCTCCACCCGCCTGGAGGCGAAGAAGCAGCGTCGCCGCGAGGGCCGCGAGCTGGGTCGCCGCCGACCGCCGATTATCACAGAGTCGGAGTTCCTGGCCCGCCGCGAGTCGGTCGAGCGCGTCATGATCGTACGTCGTCACGGCGGCCGCACCCAGATCGCGGTTCTGGAGGACGGCGTGCTCGTCGAGCACTACGTCGACCGCGAGTCGAGCCAGTCCTACGTCGGCAACGTGTACCTGGGCAAGGTGCAGAACGTGCTGCCCTCGATGGAGGCGGCGTTCGTCGACATCGGCAAGGGCCGCAACGCCGTGCTGTACGCGGGCGAGGTGAACTTCGACACCGTTGGACTGGAGGGCCAGCCGAAGCGGATCGAGGCGGCGCTGAAGTCGGGCCAGTCCGTGCTCGTCCAGGTCACCAAGGATCCGATCGGGCACAAGGGCGCCCGGCTGACCTCCCAGATCAGCCTGCCCGGCCGCTACCTGGTCTATGTGCCGGACGGCTCCATGACCGGGATCTCGCGCAAGCTGCCCGACAAGGAGCGGGCCCGGCTCAAGCAGATCCTCAAGAAGGTGATGCCGGAGAACGCCGGCGTGATCGTCCGCACCGCGGCGGAGGGCGCCTCGGAGGAGGAGCTCAGCCGCGATGTGGCCCGGTTGTCGGCGCAGTGGGAGAACATCCAGCGCAAGGCCAAGTCGGCCAGTCCGCCCGAGTTGCTGTCCGGCGAGCCCGACCTGACGGTCCGGGTGGTCCGCGACATCTTCAACGAGGACTTCAGCTCGCTGGTGGTCGAGGGCGACGACGCGTGGGTGACGGTGGACGAGTATGTCCGCTACGTCGCGCCGCATCTCGCCGACCGCCTGTCGAGGTGGGAGGAGACGACCGACGTCTTCGCCGTCTACCGGGTGGACGAGCAGATCGCCAAGGCGATGGAGCGCAAGGTGTGGCTGCCCTCCGGCGGCTCGCTCGTGATCGATCGCACGGAGGCGATGACGGTCGTCGACGTCAACACGGGCAAGTTCACCGGTCAGGGCGGCAACCTCGAGGAGACGGTCACCCGCAACAACCTGGAGGCGGCCGAGGAGATCGTCCGCCAGCTCCGGCTGCGGGACATCGGCGGCATCATCGTGATCGATTTCATCGACATGGTGCTGGAGAGCAACCGCGACCTCGTGCTCCGCCGGCTGCTGGAGTGCCTGGCGCGGGACCGGACCAAGCACCAGGTGGCGGAGGTCACCTCGCTCGGCCTGGTCCAGATGACCCGTAAGCGGGTCGGCCAGGGGCTGCTGGAGGCGTTCTCGACGCCGTGCGAGTGCTGCCACGGACGTGGCATCATCGTCTCGACCGAGCCGGTCGAGGGGAAGCCTGAGCCGCGCGGCACGCAGGGCAAGATGGCGATCGAGAAGGCGGTGGCGGAGAAGCTCAACGGCTCCGCCGGCGAGGGCACGGCGGTGGCCGCGTCCGCCACGGTGCGGGATGGCGTCACCGACTCCCTGCCCGCGGTCTCCTCAGCCGCTGTCTCCTCGGATGGGGGCGACGCCTCGGCGCAGCCGCGCACGCGGCGCCGTTCCCGCAGGAAGACCGCAGACTGACGCCCGAGCAGTGCTTGGGCTCCCGGCTTTCCACCCGGTTCGACCTCGGTGCCGATAATCCGGTACTCTAGTCAACCGGCGCGTCTGGTGAGCGCGCCTGGCTTCGCGCGCCTGCCCGGATAGCCGGTCGTGTAATCGACAGCAGCTGGATGCGGGGCGCGGCATCTCAGCACTTAGCCAGAAGAAGGGTTCCGCGGTGTACGCGATCGTTCGTTGCGGCGGCAGGCAGCAGAAGGTCTCCGTCGGGGACGTCCTCGAGGTGGACAGGCTCGCCGGCGAGGTCGGTTCCTCGGTGTCGCTGCCGGCGGTGCTCGTCGTCAACGACGGCGATGTCACTACCGACGCTGCCACGCTTGCTCGGTTCCAGGTGACCGCCGAGATTCTCGGCGAGACCAAGGGCCCCAAGATCCGCATTCTGAAGTACAAGAACAAGACCGGTTACAAGAAGCGCCAGGGGCACCGCCAGCGGTACACCCAGGTCAAGGTCACCGGCATCAACCCCGGTCAGTGATTTCCGGGGGGAGGGGACGTCTCCCGCTACCCCCGAAAGACAGTGATTTCCCGGGGGACGACCCCCGATACCCCCGAAAGGGAGGGAACCATGGCACACAAGAAGGGCGCCTCGTCCACCCGGAACGGCCGTGACTCGAACGCTCAGCGCCTCGGCGTCAAGCGCTTCGGCGGGCAACTGGTGAACGCAGGCGAGATCATCGTCCGCCAGCGCGGCACCCACTTCCACCCCGGCGACAACGTCGGCCGTGGTGGCGACGACACGCTGTTCGCGCTGGCCGCCGGTCACGTTCAGTTCGGCATGAAGCGTGGTCGTCGCGCCGTGAGCATCGTCCCGGTCGCGGAGTAGATCCGCCAGGACAGCAGCACGACCTAGTGAGGCGGATCGATGATTCGGTCCGCCTCATTTGTTTGTTCATCGAGTGTTTCGAAGGGGGGTGCGGCTGATGGCCGAGTTCGTGGACACCGTCATCCTGCACATCAAGGCGGGTGACGGCGGCAACGGCTGCGCCTCCATCCACCGGGAGAAGTTCAAGCCGCTCGGCGGGCCGGACGGTGGCAACGGCGGCCGCGGCGGAGAGGTGATCCTGGAAGTGGATCCCAACACGGCCACGCTGTTGGAGTACCACCACCGTCCGCACCGCCGGGCAGGCAACGGCAAGCAGGGCATGGGCTCGAACCGGGACGGTGCCAACGGTGAGGACATCGTCCTGGCCGTCCCCAACGGCACCGTGGTGAAGGACGCCAGGACGGGTGAGGTGCTGGTCGACCTGGTCGGCGTGGGCACCCGCTACGTCGCGGCCAAGGGCGGCTTCGGCGGCCTCGGCAACGCGGCGCTCGCCAGTACCAAGCGCAAGGCCCCGGGCTTCGCGCTGCTCGGCGAGCCGGGCGACGAGGCCGAGATCATGCTGGAACTGAAGACCGTCGCCGACGTCGCGCTGGTCGGGTTCCCCAACGCCGGAAAGTCGTCCCTGATCGCCGCGCTGTCCGCGGCCCGCCCCAAGATCGCGGACTATCCGTTCACCACACTGATCCCCAACCTCGGCGTGGTCACGGCGGGGGAGACCGTGTTCACGGTCGCCGACGTGCCGGGCCTCATTCCCGGCGCGTCCCAGGGCAGGGGGCTCGGCCACGAGTTCCTGCGCCATGTCGAACGCTGCTCGACGATCGTGCACGTCCTGGACTGCGCCACGCTCGAGCCGGGCCGCGACCCGGTCACTGACTTCGACGTGATCGAGGCGGAACTCGCGGCGTACGGCTCGCTGACCGACCGGCCCCGGCTGGTCGTGCTGAACAAGGTCGACGTCCCCGACGGCCGCGATCTCGCCGACATCGTCCGGCCCATCCTCGAGGAGCGCGGCCTGCGGGTCTTCGAGATCTCCGCCGCCACCCACGAAGGCCTGCGGCCCCTGTCGTACGCCATGGGCGAGATGGTGGCGCAGGCCCGGGCACAGGCTCCGGTCGAGGAGCCGACGCGCCTGGTCATCCGGCCGAAGCAGCTCGGCGAGACCGGGTTCTCGGTGCGGCGCGTCGACGGCAACACCTTCCAGGTGACCGGGGAGAAGCCCGAGCGGTGGATCCGGCAGACCGACTTCGCCAACGACGAGGCCGTGGGCTATCTGGCCGACCGGCTGAACCGGCTCGGCGTCGAGGACGCGCTGATCGGGGCGGGGGCCGAGCCGGGAGCCGAGGTGATCATCGGGCCGATGGAGGGCGGCTACCTCTTCGACTGGCAACCGTCCCAGGGCGCCGAGGCCCACATGGGGCCGCGCGGCAGCGACAGTAGGCTCGGCTGAGATACCGAGCCGGTCAACCTGCCGACATGGGGACGAGTGAGATGGCGTGATGGGCGGAAAACAGGAGGGTCGCAGCCAGATCGGCTCCGGTCGGAGGTTGGTCGTCAAGGTGGGCTCGTCCTCCCTGACGACGCCGAACGGCATGATCGACGTGGATCGTGTGGACGCGCTCGTCGACGTGCTCGCCGCGCGAAGGCAGGCCGGCACTCAGCTCGTGCTCGTCTCGTCGGGCGCGATCGCGGCCGGGCTCGGCCCGCTCGGGCTCAGGGCGCGACCCAAGGACCTGGCCACCCAGCAGGCGGCGGCCTCGGTCGGCCAGGGCGTGCTCGTCGCCCGCTACACCTCCTCGTTCGCCAGGTACGGCCTGCGCGTCGGCCAGGTGCTGCTCACCGCCGACGACATGATGCGCAGGTCGCATCACCGCAACGCCCAGCGCACGCTGACCAAGCTGCTCGAGCTCGGCATCGTCCCGGTCGTCAACGAGAACGACACGGTGGCCACCGACGAGATCCGCTTCGGTGACAACGACCGGCTCGCCGCGCTGGTAGCCCACCTGACCCACGCCGACGGGATGGTGCTGCTGTCGGATGTGGACGCCCTCTACGACGGCGATCCGCGCCGGGCAGGTGCCACCCGGATCGCTGAGGTACGCGGGCCGGAGGACCTGGAGGGCGTCGAACTGGGCACCTCCGGCCGGGTCGGCACCGGCGGAATGATCACCAAGGTGCAGGCGGCCCGCATCGCCACCGGCGCCGGCGTGCCGGTCGTGCTGACGGCGGCCGCGCACGCGGCGCAGGCCCTCGCCGGCGCCGACGTCGGCACCTACTTCCCTCCCGGTGGCCGCCACCCCGGCACCCGGCTGCTCTGGCTCGCCCACGCCACCACCGGGCGGGGCAGGCTGCATCTGGACGAGGGCGCCGTCGAGGCCGTCGTGGCGCGGCGCATGTCGCTGCTGCCGGCCGGCGTGGTGAAGGTCGAGGGCGACTTCGCCGAGGGCGACCCGGTCGACCTGTGCGGCCCGGAGGGGGTTCCCGTCGCGCGGGGTCTCGTCAACTACGATGCCGCCGAGATCCCGGAACTGCTCGGCAGGTCGACCCGGGAGCTGGCCAGCACGCTCGGTCCAGAATATGAGCGTGAGCTGATCCACCGAGACGACATCGTCATACTGGAACCGGCCCGCGCCTGACGGGCTTGCGGCCGATCACGATCACATGGAGCGCGAGGCGAATGTCTGAGGCAGAGGACTTCCTGAAGGTGGCGCACGCGGCCCGGGAGGCCGCGACGATGCTGGCGCCGATGCCCCGCGCACCGAAGGACGCGGCGCTGCGCGTCGTCGCCGACGCCCTCGTCGCGGCCACGGACGAGATCGTCGCAGCCAACGCCGTCGACGTGGACAGGGCCAGGGAGGGCGGCACCGCCGAGGCCATGATCGACCGGCTCCGCCTCGACGCCGCCCGGATCGAGAAGATCGCCGAGGCCGTACGGCAGGTGGCCGACCTGCCCGATCCCGTCGGTGAGGTCGTGCGAGGGAGCACGCTGCCGAACGGTCTGGAGCTACGCCAGGTCCGGGTGCCGCTGGGCGTCATCGGGATCATCTACGAGGGCCGCCCGAACGTGACCGTCGACGCCGCCGCCCTGTGCCTCAAGAGCGGCAACGCCGTACTGCTGCGCGGGTCGTCCAGCGCGTACTCGTCCAATATCGCGCTCGTGAAGATCATGCAGGAGGCGCTGGCCCGGACCGATGTGCCTGCCGGGGCCGTACAGCTCGTGCCTGGCCTGACCCGCGAGTCGGTCAAGCACCTCATGCGCGCCCGCGGGCTGGTCGACGTGCTGATCCCGCGCGGCGGCGCCTCACTGATCAACAGCGTGGTGGAGGAGTCGACGGTCCCGGTGATCGAGACCGGAACCGGAAACTGCCATGTGTACGTCGACGCCGACGCCGACATCGAGACCGCCCTGGAGATCCTGGTGAACGCCAAGGCGCAGCGGCCCTCGGTATGCAACGCGGCTGAGACGTTCCTCGTGCACGCCGCCATCGCCGGCGAGTTCCTCCCGAGGGCGCTCGCCGCGCTCAAGGACGCGGGCGTGACCGTGCACGGCGACGAACGGGTGTGCGGCCACGGCGCCGACGTGGTGCCCGCCACCGAGGAGGACTTCGCCACGGAGTATCTCTCGCTCGACATCGCGGCGGCCGTCGTCGACTCGCTGGACGACGCGGTCGCGCACATCAGGCGGTACGGCTCGGCCCACACCGACGCGATCGTGACCCGTTCGCAGGGGGCGGCCAGGAGGTTCACGGCGACCGTGGACTCGGCGGCCGTCGCCGTGAACGCCTCGACGCGGTTCACCGACGGCGGGGAGTTCGGGTTCGGCGCGGAGATCGGCATCTCCACGCAGAAGTTGCACGCACGTGGTCCCATGGGCCTGCCCGAACTCACCTCCACCAAGTGGATCTACATCGGTGAGGGGCACGTCCGTGACAGTCCCCGCACGGTGACGGACTGCGCGGGCAGATAACGGATCGGGGTTTTCGGGGACGGGCGGCGCGCCTCCGGGAATTCACCACCATAGGCCGCTATGGTTGGCGCTCCTATGGCTGGACGTCTTGGGCGGGTCGGCCCGTACGCGCTCCTGGAGCGCCTGGGCCGGGGCGGTATGGGTGAGGTGTATCTCGCCGCCAACCGCAGGGGGGAACACGTCGCCCTGAAGATGCTCCGTGACCCCATCGAGAACGATCCCGACGCCCGATTACGCCTCGAACGCGAGGTCCGGGCGCTGCGGCGGGTGGAGAGCCCCTACGTCGCCCGGGTGCTCGACGCGGACCTGTCCGGTGACCGGCCATATCTGGTGATGGAGTACATCGAGGGAGACACTCTGCTCGATGCCGTACGGCGCGGGCCGCTGCCCGAGGCCGAGCTCATCCCGGTGGCCCAGGGGCTCGCCACGGCCCTCGCGATCATCCATGCGGGCGGAGTGGTGCACCGCGACGTCAAACCGGCCAACGTGCTGATCGGCGAGGACGGGCCGGTGCTGATCGACTTCGGCATCGCCCAGGTGCTCGACGCGACCAGGGTGACCATGACCGGGACCTTCCTGGGTACCCCCGGCTACAGCGCACCCGAGCTCTTCGCCGACGAGACGGTGGGTGAGCCCGCCGATATCCACGCCTGGGCGGCCACCGTCGCATTCGCCGCCACGGGACGCCCCACGTTCGGGCGGGGCACGGTCGAGTCCCAGATGTACGCCATCCTCAACGGCAAGGCCGACCTCGCGGGGGTGCCGGCCGCCCTGCTGCCGCTCGTCCGCGCGGCGCTCCACCGTGATCCCGCCCGCCGTCCCACGGCCGCGCTGCTCGCCGACCGGCTCACCCGCCTCGCCCGGGCCACCATGGAAGCGCCGAGCCGTACGGCGACGCCGACGCCGGCTCGGCGTACCAGGCCGGAGACGAGCGGCAGGCCCGCGCCGAAGGCCGACAAGCCCACGCCGAAGGCCGCTGCCAAGTCGGGGGCGAGCATGGTGAAGGGCACCGTCACCGAGGATGAGCAGCGGCCTGCGGAGGCACTGGCGGCTGAGCGGCCCGAAAAGCGCGGGAAAACAGAAAAGCCCGGGAAGGCAGACCGGCTCGAGAAGCCGGAGAAGGCCGACCAGCAGGCGGTGAAGGCCGGCAAGGCCGACGGGGACCCGGCGACGGCGCCCGTCACCAAGCCGGTCCGGAGGCGAGGCGGACCGTCAGCCGGTCGGGGTCGCCGGGCCGACCGCCGATCAGGTGAGGGGCGTACCCGATCGGCCCTGGCGGTCGAGACGCCGCCGAAGCCGGCCGATCCAGAGCCGTCGCTCGGCATCCCCACCGGCAACGTCGCGCTGGCCGCGCTGGCGGTGCTCGCCGTGCCATGCGTGGTGGCCGCGGTGATCTACCCGCTCGCCACGTTCGCGATCACGGCGACGTTCGTCGTCGTGACGCGAGCGGGCTGGATGGGCCACTGGGTCGTACGCAACCGTAAGTCGCCGCGGATGCGGGGGATGCTGCGCGTGCTGAGTTTCCCGCTGACGCTGCTCGGCGCACTCATCACGGCGGCGGCCTGGCCGGGGCTGCCGGCCGCCACCGCCGGCTTCGTCGCCCTGTGGCTCACGGCCGGGACGCACCTCGAGCCGCAATGGTGGACGATGACGATGCCCGTCACGATCGCGGGTGTGGTCTTCGGCGTCATCTGCGGCGGGATCATCGGCCGGGAGATCGAACGTGCCGCTGTCAAGATGCCGGGACTGCGCAGCGAGGGCCTGCGGGCGCTGGCCGTGCTGGGCGGCTTCGTCGCCCTGTGCGCGGCCGCCGTCCACGCCGTGGCCCTGTTCTTCTGACCACGACGCTCTCGTCCGGCCGCCGCGAGGCCACCCCTTACCAGGCGGCCTCTTCCGCAAGGTCGAATCCTACGGTTCCGCAGGCCCTCCACGAGGGCGGGCAACGATACCAAGCCGACCCGCAGCGAGCGACAGTAACCAGGAGCTCCGACAACTCCGGAGCCGCACGAGGAGATCCTGCGGGTCGCTGAGTCACGTGGTGGGCGTGATCGTCCAGATACCCCGGCCACTCGACTTGCGCGGTCGCGGTGGATGCCGGACACGGGCCGTACGACGTACGCGCGGGTGGTGGAGCACACCTGCGACGACCGCGTGCCCGTCTCATACGAGCTGTGCGCGGCCGGCGTCGCCATCGGCGACCTGTACCGCGTCCGCCTGCCGGAAGCGCCCGTGACGGCAGGCGGGCCGAGACCCATCCAGGACCGGCCCCGAGGTCTGACGGCGCGCACCTCGGGGCCTACCGCCAGGATCACGGTCAATGGCCTTGTAGTTAAAAGGATACGGAAGCAAATTCGGCGCAGAAAGTCATATAACGGTCGAATTGGAGCGGACGGTATCGCTTCCTTATGGAAGGGATGACGGAACATGAGGCTTTGGGTCAAGATTGCTATGTCTGTCAGTCGGGTGGTGGAGGTAGGGGCGTGCGCGGTGCGCGGATGGCGATGGCGGTTCTCGTGGTCGGCGGGTTGATTTCCGGCTGTGGGCCCGGCCCGACCCTGCAGGCGGCCACCGCGGAACTGCAGAAAGACATGCAACGCCTGGAGACCGATGACGTCTTCAAGAACCCGCTCAAGAAGCTGAAGATCGTGGAGCGCCCGGACAAGGACCTACCTTGTGACAAGGGCAAGTTCGAGCGGGTACTACGCGCCACGGCCGACCTTGAGCGCAAGGGCCCGAGCTTGGACAATCATCTTGATCACGCGCAGCGGTTGATGGAGATCACGTTATCTGAGGTCCTCCATTACAAGATGACCTACGACCTGACCCAGATGGACTGGGAGGACGCCCGGTTGATCGATGGGAGGAAGGACACCCCCGGTATCACGGTCAAGGTGATCGTGGTGCCGGAGTCGCCCACCTGGCGGCTGGTCGCGAAGACCGACTGTCTGCCTCGGTCGTAGACCTGTCAGTCCCAGACGCGGATGAGCTCCTTGGCCTGATCGTTGGTTATGAAGCGCGAGGCATCCTCGACTTTGTCGTCGAAGGCCTTGTTTCCGTCCATCCATCGCTCGTAGGGGGTCAGCTTCGCCCGGAGGATCTCTTCCCAGCTCTTTCCGGTGCGGGTCGCCTCCTGCTTGGCCTCGGCCATCAGCTCGTCGAAGCTCCTGATACGGCCTGTTTTAGGACTGATCAGCTCGGCCGGTGGCTTGCTCGCCGGGTAACCGGCGTTGTGTAGCAACTCTGCCACGTCGTACTTCTGACGCAGGGTGAAGTTCGCCCGGGCCTCGGTGAGTGCCTGGACGCGGGTTTCGATGCTGTCAGCCCCCATGTCGAGGAGCGCGCTCCCGCCGTAGGCGTTCGCGAGCGTCCAGCCCATGCTCACAGCGGTGTTCGCTATGGGGATCTCGCCGAGGCCCAGGGCCATGGTGTTCTTCGTGAGGTCCCGGATCAGCTTGTCCGTGGCGTCCTTCGCGCCGCGTACCTCCAACGCAGCCTTGAACTCCAGCCCGCCGAGGTCGCCGAACATTCTCGTTGCATCACGGAAGTGGCCGTCGTCTTTTTGGGCGTCGAGGCGGGCGGCGGTGGTCAGGGTGTCGTAGCGGAATTGGGCTGCGGTCTTGTCGAAGTCGTCGGTGAGGCGTTCCTCTCCCGTGAACGTCTGCAGGAAGCGGTAGGTGTCGCCGGGGCTCAGGTAGAAGCCGGGGGTGACACCCGGGATCGGCACCCACTCATCGGGCACCGCCATGCCCGATGTCCGATAGGCGGCTTTGTCGAAGCGGGCGCCGGAGGCGAGTTCGTGGATGTAGGACTTGGCGAGCACGGACATCGAGTCCCTGGCCCGGCTGGGCAGGTCCTTGCCGAAGGAGCCGGCCGCCAACATCGCGTCCATGGTGAACGCCGCGGCCTGCGGTGAGTGCTTGCCCGGCTTCTCGGTCGTCGCCTCACTGCCGGCCTCCATCACGCGGCCGAAGGCGTCGGCGACGTCGTCGCCCGTGCCCGATCGTTTGGCGTAGTCCAGGAACAGCTTCATCTTGTCGACCTGGCTGAGCTTGACCTCCTCGCCGCCCAGCTGCGCGAACGCCGCCCGCGCGGCCTCGCCGTCCCCGGCCAGCACCTCAAGCGCGAGGGCGACCACATCGGAGGAGTAGCCGTACGTCTTCGTCTCGTGCGGACCCGCGCCGCGCCAGTCCCGCTTGGGGTTCTTGACGAACTCATCCAGCGCGAGTGCGCGGGCCGCGGCCACGCGGTAGGCCGTGGGCGCTTTCGCCCCCGCCAGCAGCGCGAGCCGGTCCCACGCCCGGGCCGGACTGGCGGGCTTGTTCAGCAGGTCGGCTTTCACCTTCTCCCATGCGGGAATGCGGCCGGGTGCGCGCAGCGCCGCGCCCAGCACCGCGCTGAACGCGGCCAGGTCCTCCTTGGCGGTCGGGCTGCCGGTGTTCATGAGGAGGTTGGGCAACGCGTCGCGCACCGACGTGGGCAGCGTGGCGAAGAACGCCGCGGCGGCCGCGGGATCCTTGGCCAGCCCGGCGAGCTCCTTGATGTGCTGGTGGACCAACTCACCCTTGGACTCCGCGCTGATGTCGTTGTTGGCCAGGATGCCCCCGCCCCCGAGCTTCACGTCTCCGCCGTACATCAGGGCCAGGCCGCGGCCGGTTCCGAAGCTGTCCAGCGCGTCGGGCAGGCGGGCGAAGGTGTGGTCGTCGGTACCGTTCAGCGCTTTGATCAGCTCGGCCCGCTCGGCGAGCATCGGGGCCTGACCTCTGCCCCAGTCGGCGATGGAAGCGATCTGCGCCAGCGGCGTGGTGCTTATCTCGTTGACCCGGAACAGCGCCTCGAAGTCGGAGCAGAAGGTGGTGAGCTGCTTGGCCGCCTGATGTAGATCGTCCGCCATCGCGTGCATCGCGGCCGGGTCGATGCCACAGAAATCACCGGTGGGGGATGTCATCACGGGTCCTCTTCTCCGGGGGATCTGGGGTGGGGATCTCGGGTTGGAGGGATCGGCACAGGTCCTCGCTGGGCGTCCGGGGCCTCTGGTCAGCTGCCTCTGATCTGCCGTTTGATGAGCTCGGCCTGGGAGCGGGTCACCGATGGCGGATGCCGGTGCAGCTCGCCTTCGATCGCGTGCACCATCTGCTGCACGATCCGGCCCAGGCGGTTGTGCTGGTCGCCGACCTCGTTCGTCCACTTCCCGGCGGTCGGCCCCGTCCAGACCTTGCCCGACTGCATCGAGCCGTAGACGCGCTGATAGGCCTGCCTGACCTCTTGCGATCTGTTGTGCACCTCTTTCAGGAGGTACTTCAGTTGCTCATGGCGAGGGTTGGGCACCATCTCCTCTGCCATGCCGTCCCCCGCTCCCGCTCTCCTCGTACGCGTCCCCAGTCACATTTGCTGTCAAAGGTAGACAATGCCTGGTAGCGGCGGCAACCCCGAAATATCAGGACATTTTGGCGATGGGGGCTTCCGGAATGCCTGGCGGGTTCTCGACATCGGAGGTGAAAAGTTTCTACCCAGGCATGAACTTATCCACGCCACAAGCATGCCGCCAGGTGGACAGCCAATTAATTGGAGCAGCAACCAGCGCTGGCGTAGGGCCCTTGCCGGACCGCTCTCGAAGGGATGGGGAGTAGCGGACTTTATGTCCTTTTACTCCCAGACCACCTTCAGGTCGCCCGCGCCCCGGGTCCACAGGGCCGATTGTCAGTGGCAATGCGACAGTCAATGCCGAGCAAGATCCAAGTGGGACCCCATCAACCCGGTCGCCGAATGCAACGGGTCAGGAGGACAGGGGAGCGGGCGATGTTGGGCACGTGTCGATCCGTGGCCGGGCAGCACCGGCCCGAGACGCTGACAGCAGCATGAGATGGCGAGTGCCGCCGCCGCGATTCGCTGTAGTGATCTGTTGCGATGGTGACCGGGGGTGGGGCCCCCGGATCACCGAAGTCAGTTCTCCCTACGGGCGAACCTGTTGAAGATGCGCTCGCCGGCGTTGACGGCGCCCTCGGCGACGTCGCGCAGGACGCCGATGAAGGGGTCCTGAGACTGGGCCCACGACTCGCGGTAGGAGTTGGCCGCCGCCTTGACCTCCTCGGAGATGCTGGCGTTGGCGTCGTCCTCCCTGCGGGGGTAGTCGCCTCCGATGATGCGGTCGTAGTCGCCGCCGCGGCGCCAGCGGTCCAGCTCGGCGACCCGGGTCACCGCGAAGGGGTGGGTGGTGCCGAGCATGTTGAGGACCTTCAGCAGGCCGTCGCGGACGTCGCCCGCCGTGTCGTACTCCCTGGCCTGGTCGAGGAAGGCCTCGATGTTCATCTCGTGGAGGCGCGAGCCGCCCGCCAGCTTCATGAGCGCGCGCAACGCGGCGTCGGGGTCCTGACCGGCCAGCAGGCCGCCCCGGTCGGCCGACATCTCCGCCTTGCGCTGCCACTCCTCAAGGGCGGCGACGATGACCCGCAGGCCGATGTAGCCCAGCGGAATCCACGCCACGCGGGTGGCGAGCCGGGTGAGGATGGCCAGCATCGTGCCGTACACGGCGTGGCCGGACAGGATGTGGGCGGTCTCGTGGCCGACCACGAAGCGCAGTTCCTCCTCGTCCATCAGGTCGAGCAGACCTGTCGAGACGACGATGAACGGCTCGTCGAAGCCGATCGCCATGGCGTACGCCTGCGGATCCTGCTGGACGTACACCTCGGGGATGCGGGGCATGTCCAGGATGTAGGCGCTGTCGCGGCCCATGTCGTGCAGCGCGCGGAACTGGGTGTCGGTGCAGCGCACGGCCGACGCCAGGAACATCAGACGCAGGCGGCGCTCGCTGAACAGCCCCGACATCCGCTTCAGGACCGAGTCGAAGCCGGTGAGGGAACGCATCGCCACCAGCGCGGAGCGATCAGCGGGGTGTTCGTAGGCTCGGGAGCTGATGCCCGGGAGTTGCACGCGGTTGCGGTCGGGAGTGGTCATGTTCCGCATGCTATGTCTCCCGGGAGGGGTGCGCGCAGGCGAAGACGGCGAGGTCGAGACGAGGCGAAACCTTGACCGAAAAGACCCGGTTTTCACCGGAACCTGGTATGCAGGTTATGGTCCGTTCCATGAAAAACGGGGCCCCGACCAGGCGACTGGGCATCATGGGCGGCACCTTCGACCCGATTCACCACGGTCACCTGGTGGCGGCGAGCGAGGTCGCCCACCACTTCGACCTGGATGAGGTGGTGTTCGTCCCGACCGGGCAGCCCTGGCAGAAGGCCGACAAGACGGTGTCCTCGAGCGAGGACCGTTACCTGATGACCGTGATCGCGACGGCGTCGAATCCCCGCTTCTCGGTCAGCCGGGTGGACATCGATCGTCCGGGTCCCACCTACACGATCGACACGCTGCGCGACATCTCCGCTGTCTACGGCTCCGAGGCCGACCTGTACTTCATCACCGGGGCCGACGCGCTGGCGCAGATCCTGAGCTGGCGCGATGTGGACGAGTTGTTCGCCATCTCCCATTTCGTCGGCTGCACCCGGCCCGGCCACACCCTGCAGGACCCCGGTTTACCGCCGGGCAAGGTCAGTCTGATCGAGATCCCGGCACTCGCCATCTCGTCGTCCGAATGCCGCCACCGCGTCGCCGCCGGCGAGCCGATCTGGTACCTGGTCCCAGACGGCATTGTCCAGTACATCAACAAGCGCGGCCTCTATCACGATCTGGAGCCGTGACCTTCCTGCCAGACGACGATATTTCTGCTTTTTCCGGGCTCGCTGCCGAATAATCGGTCATATTGGCGGAACAGCCTTGATGTCGTATGCCCTCGACGTGGCGCCACGATAAATTATTTCCCTCCTGGGGGCGAATGCGATGTAAGCCACAGGAGTGGAACGCCGCTGTTATTCCAACTTGCCACGGGAAGTGTTTTCGTCCTACCCACGGAAATTCAAACCAGGTGCCGGAACGGTTCAATGGCCGATCGGGTGGGGGCATCCTGATTCGAGCGCGCCGGCTCCTGGTCGACGGGGAGTGGCGTCGTGAAAGCGATATTCTCGATCCGCGAACGCTTCCGACGATTTCTGTGCACGGAAGTGTGGTCCCTGCAGAGGTCGCGACATCTTCGCGCGGAAATTATCGGGGGTATCCATGTTTGAGAACGACGAGATGAGCAGGCTGACGCGACGCCGATTCGTCCGGTTCTCCGGTCTCGCCGGCGTCGGCGCCGTCCTCGCGGGCGCCCGGTCGGCCACGGCTCACCCACTGCCCCCTGTCTGCGGGCCCGACCCCGCGCAATGTGGTAGTCCCACGAGCACGGACGCTCTCTGGGTCGCGAGCCAGCGGTGCCACATGAACAACACGTGCCTGCAGAACGCCAACGACTATGTCGTGATGCCCGGCAACAACAACGCATCGCATTACACGAACTATATTCTGGTCCCGACTCTGCGGATCAATGGGATCGAGTGCCCCTGGATCTGCGAGAGCGTCGCACCGAACTATTGGAGTGCCGCGGAGTTCTTCGCCGGCAGGAAGCCCACGGTGGTGCCTACCCCGGTGGGGCTGGGGATCAATTCGGTTCATGCTCGGATGTTCAACCAGCTGCATATTCATATGGCTACGGCGCGGCCGGTGTCTCTGAAGGACCTCACTGCCAATGAAAGCGATGCGGCCAGGACTGTGGCGGGCTGGGTCGACTCGCGTGTGTCGATCCGGGGCTTCAGCGAAAAGTTGGGGATTATTCCGCACACCTATCGAGTGCTCATCTGGCCGGGAATCAATCACGACAATCTGTTCGAAATGCTCCGGACCATGCTGCGCATTTCCCTGGGGCCCGGAGCGACGACCGCCGATGCGCAGGCGCTGATGCGGCTCCAAACACTGATCGTGATACCTCGTCCGGCCGGCGATTATTACATCGTGAACAGCGAGAACGGCCTGAGGGATCCGAAGAACCCACGGCTGACGGGATCCAACACCTGCGACCCGTTGCTGCTCCTGCATCCCTGACCGCTTCATGAGCTGCTTTCGGCAGCGTTCCAGCCCCGGACGTCGGTCGCGGCAGGCGTGATCTGCCGCGACCGGAGCCTCAAGGAGCACCTGTGGACCTCAAGCATCGAAGGCCGTCCCTCACCCTCGCCGGGGGTGCCCTCACGGCGTGCGCCCTCGCGCTCGCCGCGCCCTGCGTGGCGCTCCCGGATCCCGGCCGCGCTGCCACCGGGACCGATACCCATACCCGCTGCATCTCCACTCCGGCGGAATACCTGATGGCCTGGGAGAAGCGCCAGGTCCGATGCGTCTCGCCCGCGCTGTTCGGCACCACGCACACCCGTGGCAGCACGTCGTTGTATCCCAGCGGCTTCTGGTACGCGTGGGCGGGCTCCAACACCAACCTCGAACGCTACCTGGCGCTGCGCAGGGCCTACGGCCATCAGCCCGCGAAGGTCGGCATCGGCATCCTCTCGTACGTCGGATTTCCGGGCCTCGACACCTTCGACACTCCCACGGACCTGGCCGTCTACACCCTCCCGGAGGGCGTACAGGCCAGGGTGCCGAGCTTTGAGACGTGGTTCCGCCTGCTCGACGAGGAGTTCGGCGACACGGGGGCGTACCCTTTGCGGGCCCAGACCGACCTCGTGGTCGCGTACTCCCGGCTCGGCCCGCACCGGGATGTCGTCGACGCGTTCCAGCCCGTGACCGGCTGCAAACGGGCCGCGCTGCTCCAAGGGCGGGAGCCGTCGGCGGCCATCGGCTGCAACGCCTCCTTCCTCGGCGCGCTGCGGGCCGCCGGCCCCTCCCCGTACACCACCGGGGAGTCGAAGAAGTGTTTCGCGAACTTCGCCTCCCGCTACCGGGGGCCGAGGAACGCCGCCGCCCTGCGCGCTGTGCTGTTCCAGTGCCAGGACGCGGGATTCCTCAACACCGGCGTCGGCCTCGGCTACAACACGTATGCCAACCCGTTCGTGTGCGAGCCCGCCTACCGGCAGACGGTACGGCAGAAGTACACGGGCAGGGAGTTCATCGTGCCGAACTCGACCCTCGACCGGCTGCCCAGCCATGTCGACATCGGGTTGGACCTCGGCAGACCGTCCGAACGCCGCTTCCTGCGGACCGGCTACTGCTGAATCGCGACTGAAGCCGATCGGCAGGTCCCGCGCCGAAGTAGAACAGTACGGCGGAGGCCGCCACCGCGAGGCGATCAGGAGGGACGACGCCGCTTCATCGCCGTCGTGCCGAAACCGGAGATCACGACGGCGCCCAGGTAACGGGTCGTGTCGCGATCGGTGAGGACGGCTCGCATGACCGGGATCATCGCCGTTTTCCAACTCCCAAGTCAATGCTTGGGGGTTGGGTGTGGCCGGATGGTGTTTACTTGCCGCCATGGGGGAGGTGGATCCGAAACTCAGGGCGCTGGCGCACCCGGTACGGCTGCGCATGCTGTCGCTCATCTGGGGCGCGGCCATGTCCGCCGCCGAGCTCGCCCACGAACTGGGCGTCTCCCACGCCCTGGCCAGCCACCACCTTCGCTGTCTCGATGACGCGGGCCTGGCCGAGTTGGTCGACGTGCGTGCCCGCCGTGGTGGCAGGGAACGCCGATACCGGGCGGTGCGAGGAACGCCGCTCACCGATCAGCAGGCCGACTTCCCCCTGATCGCCGAGACCCTGGCCCAGACCTTGCGTGAGCGCGCCGGACGGCGGAAGGCCGAGGGGGACGGGGCGATCGCCGACGCCGAGCTGTGGGTCGACCCCGGGCTCTGGGAGGACGCCCGCCGCCGGATCCTCGCCGCGCTGGTGGACCTGCACCAGGGCGCGCTCGCTCCGCACACGCCGGGGGCGGTCCACATCGGGACGACCGTCGCCGCCTTTCCCCTGATGGAATCTCCCGCTGGAAATGAACGTTGAAATCCTGGTCCAGGTGATAACTCCGGATTGCCGACGCGTCCCCGGTAGGGTCAACTCCGGGAAAGACGGTTGTCCGGCTCACTCAGACTGGGCACTGTTGAAAGAGCCGTCAAGGGAGGACAGAACCGCATCGTGACAGCAACCGAGAGATCAGTCCAGCTCGTACGGATAGCGGCCGAAGCCGCCGCCGAGAAGCTGGCTGACGACATCATCGCGTACGACGTAAGCGACCAGCTCGTGATCACCGACGCGTTCCTGCTCTGCTCGGCGTCGAACGACCGCCAGGTGCGTGCCGTGGTCGACGAGATCGAGGAGCGACTGCGCGTCGAGGCCGACGCGAAGCCGGTCCGCCGCGAGGGTGAGCGGGAGGGCCGCTGGGTGCTCCTCGACTACCTCGACATCGTCATTCACGTACAGCACGAAGAGGACCGGAACTTCTACGCGCTGGAGCGCCTCTGGAAGGACTGCCCCGCCATCGGACTGCCCGAGAGCGTGAAGCGGGTGGCGGCGCAGCGCGGGGCGGCCCGATGAGGCGATCTCATGGGGCGGCGCGGCGGTCCGGGGAGGTCCGGTGAGCCGCCGGGTCGTCTGCCTGCGACACGGCCAGACGCTGTGGAACGTCGAGAAGCGCTTCCAGGGACACACCGACATTCCGCTCGACGAGACCGGAGCGGCGCAGGCCGCGCGGGCGGCGTCCCTGCTCGCGGCACTGCGGCCCACGATGATCGTCTCGTCCGATCTGCGCCGTGCGTTCGACACGGCATCCGCCGTCGCCCGGCTCACCGGCCTCGGCGTCACCGTCGACAAGGACCTCAGGGAGCGCGGCGGCGGCGAGTGGGAGGGCCTCACCCGTGACGAGATCAAGGCGGGGTGGCCGGTCGAGTTCGAGGCATGGGAGGCGCCCGGCGGCGAGGACGTCGCCGACGTCGCGGCCCGGGTCTGCGACGCGATCCTGCGCTGGTCCGCACGGGTCGACGACGACGGGCTGCTGGTCGTGGTCTCGCACGGCGCGGCCATCCGGCTGGGCATCGCCCGGCTGATGGGCCTGCCACAGGACCTGTGGTCGGCGCTGGGTAGCATCGGCAACTGCTCCTGGTCGGTGCTGGAGGAGGGCCGCACGGGCTGGCGCCTCCTGGAGCACAACGCCGGCACCCTGCCGGAACCGGTCAGCAGCGACGACAGTCCCGAGGCCGCCACAGGCGGGCACTAGGTTCTCAACACCCCAGCCCCGCCGGCGCGGGGCCTACGCGATCGGGCCGATAACCTACTGGCCATGTTCCCGACGTTCCCGACGTCCCCGACGGCTCCCGTGTCCCCGGCGGTGTTCCCTACCTTTGTCGCCGTCATCTCCCCGGCCTCGGGCGAGGTCCGATGATCGGCGCGTTCTCCGGCGGGCTGATCGGCGCCGCGCTGCTGCTCGCCCTGCTCGCCCTGATCACGGCGATCCGCGACCGGCCGATGGGCGTGGTGCTGCTGGCCGGGCTGGCCGTGCTCGAACTGGCGCTGCTCGTCCAGGCGGGCCTGGCCGTCGCCGAGGTCGGACAGGTGCGGGAGAGGGCCACCTTCATCGGTTATCTCGCGGGGACGGTCGTCATTCCGCCGGCGGCGGTGTGGTGGGGGCGGGCGGAGCGCACGCGCTGGGGCCCCGGCGTCATCGCGGTCGCCGCGTTCACCGTGGCCGTCATGACCGGGCGGCTCCTGCAGCTTTGGAACGCGACGGCATGAACCCGGGTGAGTCCGCGGATCGAGCGGTCAGGGCGGGGCCGGGCCGCGTACTGGTGGCCGTGTACGGCGTGTTCGCCCTCGCCGCCTCCGCTCGTGCCGCAGTGCAGATCGCGACGAAGTTCGCCGAGGCGCCCCTGGCGTACCTGCTGTCGGCCTTCGCCGCCGCCGTCTACATCGTGCTCACCGTGGCGCTGGCCCGCGGGGCGAGTCGGTCGGCGGTGGCCGCCTGCGTGATCGAGCTCGCCGGGGTGCTGATCGTCGGCACGCTGAGCCTGGCCGACGCCCGGGCGTTCCCGCACGCGACGGTCTGGTCCGGTTACGGCAGTGGGTACGGCTTCGTGCCGCTCGTGCTCCCGGTGATCGGCCTGGTCTGGCTGCTCCGGCGACGCCGGCCCGGGAGCTGACCGGGAGTCGATCCGCACGAATCAGTACGTCTTGCGTACTGCTGGACGGCGGCCGATCGGCGTATTGAGATACATTTGAGACCTATGTGAAACCCGATCGCGAATGTTCCGACATGCCTGCTATGATTGCCCGGTCATAGGATGATTACATGATCGGCCGAGTAGGGAGTGTCGCCGGCATGAGTGCCGTTGCTGAATTACCGGGGGAGCGTCACCGGAGCCTGGTGCCCTGGCTCATCGCCGGGGGGATCGCCCTGGCGGCGCTGAACCTGCGGACCGCCGTGACCAGCGTGGGGCCGGTCCTCGACCAGGTCGCCGCCGGACTCCGGATGTCCGCGGCGATGGCCGGGCTGCTCACGACGCTGCCGGTGCTCTGCTTCGCCGTGTTCGGCGCCATGACGCCCGCGCTGGCCCGTCGCATGGGTGAGCAGCGGCTGATCCTGGTCGCGCTCGTCCTCCTCGGCGCCGGCATGGCGGCGCGTTCGCTGGTCGACAGCGCAGGGGTGTTCCTGGCGGCCAGCGTGGTGGCGCTGGCCGGTGGCGCGATCGGCAACGTGGTGATCCCGGCGCTGATCAAGCGGCATTTCCCCCGGCGCGGCAGCGCCATGACGACCGTCTACACGACGGGCCTGGCCGCCGGAACGATGATCGCGGCCGCCGCGACGGTGCCCATCCAGCAGGCCGCCGGCGGCAGCTGGCACGTGGCCCTCGGTGCATGGGCGGTCCTGGCCGTCGTCGCCGCCATTCCGTGGCTCGCGCTGTGGCGTGGTGAGCCGCGGCGGCGAAACACCTCCGCGGTGCGCACCGCCCCCGCCGAGCTCGGCGGTCGGGGCAGGATGCTGCGGAGCAGGCTCGCCTGGGCCGTCGCCGGATACTTCGGCTCCCAGTCGATGATCGCGTACATCATGTTCGGCTGGCTCCCCCTGCTGCTGCGGGCCGGCGGGTACACCGCCGGTCAGGCGGGGCTGGTCCTGGCGGTGTTCACCGGCCTCGGGATCCCCGTCTCGATCGTGGTGCCGGTGCTGGCGACCCGTTTCCGCGACCAGCGGCCGGTGATGGCCGGTTTCGTGGTGTGCTATCTGGTCGGGTTCGCCGGGCTGCTCACCGGTCACGCGTTGTGGCTCTGGTCGATCTTCGTGGCCGTCGGCATGGGCTCCTTCCCGCTGGCGCTGTCCATGCTGGCTCTGCGTACCAGGTCGGCAGCGGCGACCGCAGGACTGTCCGCGTTCGGGCAGAGCGCCGGATATCTGATCGCGGGTGTCGGCCCGATCGCCTTCGGCGTACTCCACGATGTGGGCGGCGGCTGGGCGCTGCCGTTCGGCCTGCTGTTCGCCGCGGTGGGCGTTCAGGCGGTCACCGGCTGGTATGCGGGGGCGAACCGGGTGCTCGAAGACGAGCAGCGCGTTTCCCGTCGGAGTGGACGGTTGCGCGGTCGATTCCGGGGCAGTGGCGTCCGAGGCGACCACGGAAGGGGGAGGAATGAGCTCGATCGAGCACTCCGTCGAGGTGAACGTCCCGGTCAGGACTGTGTACGACCAGTGGACGCGGTTCGAGAGCTTCCCGGAGTTCATGGAAGGCGTGGAGTCGGTCAAACAGATCGACGACACGCGAACGCACTGGATTGTCGAGATCGCCGGCGTCCGCCGGGAGTTCGAGGCGGAGATCACCGAACAGCACCCGGACGAGAGGGTGGCCTGGCGGTCTCTCGACAGGCCGAGGCATGCGGGGGTGGTGACGTTCCACAGGCTGAGCGGCGACACGGCCCGGGTGACGCTGCAGATGGAGCACGATCCCGAGGGCCTGGCCGAGAAGGCGGGCGAACTGCTGCAGATCGTTCGCTTGCGCGTAAGGGGTGACCTGGAGCGCTTCAAGGAGTTCATGGAGAAGCACGGCGGCGAGACCGGAGGCTGGCGGGGCGAGGTCCCCGGTCCGCATCAGCGGGGCGGGGACGAGGGGGAGAGACGGCCCACGGGCTCGGGCACCGGATACGACATCGACGAACCGATGCCGCCGCAGCCGGTGCAGCCTGAATATCCGCCCACGCCCCCGCTTCCCCCGCCCGGTGCCGGTCCGGTCCCGCCGATTCCGCCGCGTGACGGGGGCCCCGCCACGCCGCCCGGCGCGCCGGGACCCGTCATTTAGAGGGAACGTCAGTGGATCTGTCCGGCTCCGCGGTGCGTACGGCGGAGCCGCCGCGCTTGGCCGCGTTTGGCCGCGCTTGGCAAGGCAGCCCGAGGCGACCTGACCTCGCCTCGGGCTGCCGTGAGGCAAGCCTAAGCCCTCCTCCTTCGTTCCCACGCCCGGGGGTGGCCTTGAGGTGGTCGACCGTGGATGATCAGCCGCGGCGGCGAGCCCTCCGACGGGTGGGATACGGCGGGCTGAATATCGAAATCGTGGAGATTCTCTGACGGTCGCGTGAACGGCGGCCCTTCGGGCAGGGAGCAAGGGACCAAGGACCCTGATGTCCCCTTCGCGCTGTCCGGCAGGCTGGAAAGCGTGAAAGCCATGCTTGCCTCCCCGGAGGGTGGAATGACAGCCGTCGCTGCCGTGCCGGAGACGAGGAAGGGCGGCCGGGCGGCCGCCCTCGCGCTCGCCACCGCGGGTTTCGCGGTGAACTTCTGGGCCTGGGCCCTGATCAGCCCGCTCGGGCCGACGTACAAGGAACTGCTCGGCCTGACCCCCTTCGAGGTGTCGGTCCTGGTGGCGATCCCGGTCATCGTCGGGTCGCTGGGCCGGATCGTGCTGGGTGCGCTGACCGACCGGTACGGCGGCCGCCTGATGTTCGGCCTGGCAAGCCTGGTCGGCGTGATCCCGGTGATCTTCCTGGCGTTCGCCGGCAGCTATTCGGCACTGCTGACCGGTGGGCTCGTGCTCGGTCTCACCGGGGCGACCTTCGCCATCGGCGTGCCGTACGTCAACGCGTGGTTCCCGCCGGAGCGCCGGGGCCTGGCTCTGGGGATCTTCGGAATGGGCAACATCGGCACCGCGATCTCAGGTTTCGCCACCCCGTGGCTGGCCGACGAGTTCGGCCGCCAGGTCCCGTTCTTCGTGGTCGCCGCGGCGCTGGTGGTCGTCGGGCTCGCCTTCCTGGCGGTCGGCCGCGACGCGCCGGGAATGCAGCGGGCGTCCGAGCCGTTCCTCACCCGGTTCACGGCCGCGGCCCGGCTGCGGATCACCCGCGAGCTGGCCGCGATGTACGCGCTGACCTTCGGCGGCTTCGTGGCGTTCGGCGTCTACCTCCCGCTCTACCTCAAGGAGGTCTACGGCCTGAGCACGGCGGACGCCGCCGCCCGCGCCGCCGGTTTCGTGGTGCTGGCCACGCTGACCCGCCCGGTCGGCGGGTGGCTGGCCGACCGGGTGGGAGGCGCCCCGGTGCTCGCCTACTCGCTCGCCGTCGCGTTCACCTGCGCGATCATCGTCTCCTTCGCCCCGGCCATGCCGCTGGCGACGGTAGGCTTCCTGGTTCTGGCCGCGGCGCTCGGCCTGGGCAACGGGGCGGTGTTCGCGCTGCTCGGGCGGAAGGTGCCCGCCGCGATGGTGGGCAGCGCCACCGGCGTGGTCGGCGCGGCGGGCGGCCTGGGCGGATTCCTGCCCCCGATCGTGATGGGGCTCATCTATCAGGCCACCGGGTCGTACTCCATCGGGCTGATGCTGCTCGCCGCTGTCACGTCCGCCGCGTTCGTCTACTGCTGGTTCATTCTCAGGCAGCGCATCGGACACGCCGGTACGGCGGCATGATCCGGGAAAATCCAGCCTGATTGGGCATAGTGAATGATCCGGCGGAGAAAGAGGACATAGATGTCGAGGATTGACGGGCCGGTCGACGACGCCCTGCTGAAGCTGGGCCGGCACCTGCGGCGCGGCCAGGTGGGCGAGGACCTGCGGACGCTTCACCAGATCGGGGGACGCCGGGGTGACGTGTTCTACCGTGACCGGTGGAGCCACGACAAGGTCGTGCGGTCCACCCACGGGGTGAACTGCACCGGCTCGTGCTCCTGGAAGGTGTACGTCAAGGACGGGATCATCACCTGGGAGGCCCAGCAGACCGACTATCCCAGCGTGGGCGGCGACCGGCCGGAGTACGAGCCCCGCGGCTGCCCGCGCGGCGCGGCGTTCTCCTGGTACACCTACTCCCCGACCAGGGTGCGCTTCCCGTACGCCAGGGGCGCGCTGGTGGAGATGTACCGCGAGGCCAAGGCCCGGCTGGGCGACCCGGTGGCGGCCTGGGCGGAGATCACTTCGGACCCGGACAAGCGCCGCCGCTACCAGTCCATCCGCGGCAAGGGCGGGCTGGTCCGGGTCACCTGGGAGGAGGCCGCGGAGATCGTCGCCGCGGCGCACGTGCACACGATCAAGACCTACGGTCCCGACCGGGTCGCCGGGTTCTCCCCGATCCCGGCCATGTCGATGGCCTCACACGCCGTCGGCGCCCGGTTCATCTCGATGATCGGCGGCACGATGCTGTCGTTCTACGACTGGTACGCCGACCTGCCGGTGGCCTCTCCGCAGGTGTTCGGCGACCAGACCGACGTGCCGGAGTCGGCCGACTGGTGGGACGCTGCCTACCTGATGCTGTGGGGTTCCAACGTCCCGGTCACCCGTACCCCGGACGCGCACTATATGGCCGAGGCGCGCTACCGCGGGCAGAAGGTCGTCGTGATGGCCCCCGACTACAACGACGCGGCCAAGTTCGCCGACGAGTGGCTCGCCCCGCATCCGGGCACCGACGGCGCCCTGGCCATGGCCATGGGACATGTGATCCTCAAGGAGTTCTTCGTTCAGCGGGAGACGCCGCACTTCGTCGACTACGTCAAGCGGTTCACCGATCTCCCCTTCCTCGTACGGCTCCGCGAGCATGACGGGGGCGGCTACGTCCCCGGCAAGTTCCTCACCGCGGCCGACCTCGGCGAGGAGGGCGAGGAGGCGGCGTTCAAGACCGTGCTGCTCGACCGGCGGACCGGCGAACCCGTCGTCCCGGGCGGCTCGCTCGGCTTCCGCTATTCGGAGGAGGGGCAGGGCCGGTGGAACCTCGACCTCGGCGACGTCGACCCCACACTCACCCTGATCGATGAGGAGGAGGCCGTACCGGTCTCGCTGCCCCGCTTCGACCCCGCTGCGGAGGCGGAGGACGGCGGGGGAGTGCTGCGCCGCGGCGTGCCGGTCCGGCGCGTGGGCGGCCACCTCGTCACCACGGTCTTCGACCTGCTGCTCGCGCAGTACGGCGTGGGCCGTGACGGGGTGCCGGGCCAGTGGCCGGCCGGATACGACGACCCGGCCGTGCCGTACACGCCGGCCTGGCAGGAGAAGATCACCTCGGTGCCGGCCGCGGCCGCGGCCAGGATCGCCCGGGAGTTCGCGCGGAACGCCGAGGAGTCCAAGGGCCGCTCGATGATCATCCTGGGGGCCGGTACCAACCACTGGTTCCACTCCGACACGATGTACCGTGCGTTTCTCGCGCTGGTGACGCTCACCGGCTGCCAGGGCGTCAACGGCGGCGGATGGGCGCACTACGTGGGGCAGGAGAAGTGCCGTCCGATCACCGGCTGGGCTCAGCTGGCGTTCGGCCTCGACTGGAAGCGCCCGCCCCGGCAGATGATCGGCACGGCGTACTTCTACCTGCACACCGACCAGTGGCGCTACGACGCCCACACCGCCGATGTGGTCGCCTCGCCGCTCGGCTCGGGCGTCTTCAACGGGAAGACGAGCGTCGACCTGCTCTCGCAGTCGGCCCGGATGGGCTGGATGCCGTCCTACCCCACGTTCAACCGCAACTCGCTGGATCTCGCCGACGCGGCCGAGGCCGCCGGCGGGCAGCCCGGGACGTACATCGCGGAGCAGGTGCGGGCGGGCGAGCTCGGCTTCGCCTGCGAGGACCCGGACGCGCCGGAGAACTGGCCGCGCGTGCTCACGGTCTGGCGGGCCAACCTGCTCGGATCGTCGGCCAAGGGCAACGAGTACTTCCTGCGTCACCTGCTCGGCACCGACTCCTCCGTACGAGCCGAGGAGCTCGGGCCCGACCAGCGGCCCAAGGACGTGACCTGGCGGGAGGAGGGGCCGCGCGGCAAGCTCGACCTGCTGCTGTCGCTGGACTTCCGCATGACGTCGACGACGCTGTTCTCCGACATCGTGCTCCCGGCGGCCACGTGGTACGAGAAGCACGACCTGTCGTCGACCGACATGCACCCGTTCGTCCACGCGTTCACCCCGGCGATCGACCCGCCGTGGCAGACCCGGACCGACTTCGCCGCGTTCCACGCGATCGCCAAGGCGTTCAGCACGCTCGCCCGCACCCACCTGGGCGTGCGCAAGGATCTCGTGGCCGCTCCGCTGCTGCACGACACGCCCGACGAGCTGGCCAACCCGCACGGGCTGGTACGCGACTGGCGGGAGACCGGCCAGACGCCGGTGCCGGGCCGCACGTTCCCCAAGGTCGTGGTGGTGGAGCGGGACTACGGCGCGATCGCCGAGCAGATGGCCGCGCTCGGGCCGCTGGCCGACCGGCTGGGCGCCACGACCAAGGGCATCACGTTCGACGTCGAGGCCGAGGTCGAACGGCTGCGCCGGATCAACGGGACCGTGCACGGGGGCGTCGCCGAGGGGCGGCCGTCCCTGGCCACCGACGTCCAGATGTGCGAGACGATCCTCGCCCTGTCCGGCACCACCAACGGTCACCTGGCCGCCCAGGGCTTCGCCACGCTCGCCCGGCGCACCGGGACCGACATGTCCGGCCTGGCCGACGAGCATCGGCAGATCACCTTCGCCGACACCCAGGCCCGCCCGGTGCCGGTGATCACCTCGCCGGAGTGGTCGGGCAGCGAGACCGACGGGCGGCGCTACTCCGCCTTCACGATCAACTTGGAGCACCGCAAGCCCTGGCACACGCTGACCGGGCGGCAGCACTTCTACCTCGACCACGACTGGATGCAGGAGGCCGGCGAGACGATGCCCGTCTACCGGCCGCCGCTGAACACGGCCGCGCTGGTCGACGCCGCGGCGGGCGCCGGCGACGGCGTCGCCGTGCGGTATCTGACCCCGCACTCCAAGTGGTCGATCCACTCCGAGTATCAGGACAACCTGCTGATGCTGACGCTGTCGCGCGGCGGCCCGACCATCTGGATGAGCCCGGCCGACGCGGCGCGGGCCGGGATCTCCGACAACGACTGGGTCGAGGCGGTCAACCGCAACGGCGTCGTCGTCGCCCGTGCCGTGGTCTCCCACCGGATGCCCGACGGCACCGTGTACATGTACCACGCCCAGGAGCGGGTCGTGGACGTGCCGAAGAGCGAGACCTCCGGCCGTCGCGGGGGCATCCACAACAGCCTCACCCGGCTGCTGCTCAAGCCCACCCACCTCATCGGCGGCTACGCCCAGCTCTCCTTCGCCTTCAACTACCTCGGCCCGACGGGCCACCAGCGCGACGAGATCACGGTGATCCGCCGCCGTTCCCAGGAGGTCGACTACTGATGACCAGGGTTATGGCGCAGCTCGCCATGGTGATGAACCTGGACAAGTGCATCGGCTGCCACACCTGCTCGGTCACCTGCAAGCAGGCCTGGACCAACCGGGCGGGCATGGAGTACGTCTGGTTCAACAACGTCGAGACCCGGCCCGGCCAGGGCTACCCCCGCACCTACCAGGACCAGGAGAAGTGGAAGGGCGGCTGGGAGCTCGGCAGGAACGGCCGGCTGCGGCTGAAGGCCGGCGGGCGGCTGCGCAAGTTGCTGACGATCTTCGCCAACCCGCTCATGCCGTCCATAAACGACTACTACGAGCCCTGGACCTACGACTACGACCGGCTGTTCTCGGCTCCGGTGAGCGAGGACACCCCGGTGGCCCGGCCCAGGTCGCTCATCACGGGCGAGCCGACGAAGATCAGGTGGAGTGCCAACTGGGACGACAACCTGGCCGGGGCTCCCGAGCTGGCTCCGGCCGACCCCGTGCTGCGCAAGGTGTCCGGCGAGGTCAAGCTGGAGTTCGAGCGGGCCTTCATGTTCTACCTGCCCCGCATCTGCGAGCACTGCCTCAACCCCTCGTGCGTGGCCTCCTGCCCGTCGGGGGCGATGTACAAGCGGTCGGAGGACGGCATCGTCCTGGTGGACCAGGACCGCTGCCGCGGCTGGCGGATGTGCGTCACGGGCTGCCCGTACAAGAAGGTGTACTTCAACCATCGGACCGGCAAGGCCGAGAAGTGCACGTTCTGCTACCCGAGGGTGGAGGTCGGCATCCCGACCGTGTGCGCGGAGACCTGCGTCGGCCGGCTGCGCTACATCGGGCTGATCCTCTACGACGCCGACCGCGTCGCCGAGGCCGCCGCGGTCAAGGACGAGAAGGCGCTGCTGGAGGCGCAGAAGAGCGTCATGCTCGACCCGCACGACCCCGAGGTGATCGCCGCGGCCCGTGAGTCCGGCATCCCGGAGGACTGGCTGGAGGCGGCGAAGCGCTCGCCGATCCACAAGCTGATCTTCGAGTACGGCGTGGCCCTGCCGCTGCACCCCGAATACCGCACGATGCCGATGGTCTGGTACATCCCACCGCTGTCGCCCGTCGTCGACGTGCTGACCAACACCGGACATGACGGAGAGAAGGCGGGCAACCTGTTCGGCGCGATCGACGCGCTGCGCATCCCCATCGGCTACCTGGCCGAGATCTTCAGCGCGGGCGACCCCGAACCGGTCCGTGCCGTGCTGCGCCGCCTGGCCGCGATGCGGTCCTACATGCGGGACGTGAACCTCGGCCGGGAGCGCGACGAGTCGATCGCGGCCGAGGTCGGCATGACCGGCGAGACGATCGAGGAGATGTACCGCCTGCTGGCCATCGCCGCCTACAACGAGCGGTACGTCATCCCCAAGGCGCACGCCGAGCAGGGCGCCAAGCTGGAGGAGCTCGCCACCGGCTGCAGCCTCGACTACGAGGGCGGCCCCGGCATGGGCGGCCCGTTCGGCGAGGCGTCCGGCGAGCCCGCCCCGGTGGCCGTGGAGAACTTCCACGCGCTGAAGGAACGCCAGGACACCGATGTGCTGGGCCGGGCCGACGAACTGCGCGGCCGGGTCAACCTGCTCAACTGGGACGGCAAGGGCATGCCCGACGGGCTGTTCCCGAACCGGAAGGAGGAGTCGTGACCGACCAGCGTGCCGTACGGAACGTGCACATGGCGGCGTCGGTGCTGCTGGGCTACCCCGACGAGCGGCTCATCGAGGCGCTGCCGGTGCTCTCCCAGACCGTGGCCGGGCTGCCGTCCGGCGGGGGCCTGGGCGAGGCCGCGGCCCACCTGGCCGCCTTCGCCGACCACGTGGCCGCAACCCCGCTGCCCGAACTGGCCGCGCACTACGTCGCGGTCTTCGATCTCAAGCGCCGCTGCTGCCCGTACCTCACGTATTACACCTACGGCGACACGCGAAAGCGCGGCATGGCGTTGCTGCGGTTCAAGCACGCCTACCGCGAGGCGGGCTTCGAGGTGACCGACGAACTGCCCGACCACCTCGCCGTGGTGTGCGAGCTGTCCGGCCGGGGCGCCACCGAGGCGGCCGGACGGCTGCTGCGGGAGCACCGCGCCGGGGTCGAGACCCTGCTGCACGCGCTGCGGGCCGAGGCCTCGCCGTACGCCGAGGTGGTCGCGGCGGTGCTGGCGACCCTGCCCGAGCCCACCGCGCGCGAGCGCGCCGCCGCCCTGCGGCTGGCCGCCGAGGGCCCGCCGGCCGAGGAAGTCGGCCTGGAACCCTTCAGCTTGGACGCAAGCCTGGAATCCGCTGGTATGGCCCCGACGCGGGGAGGATCTCGATGAACGCGCTCGATGTGACGCTGTGGGTCATCGTCCCGTACGTGTCCCTTACGGTGTTCGTGCTCGGCCATGTCTGGCGCTACCGGTACGACAAGTTCGGCTGGACCACCCGCTCGTCCCAGATGTACGAGTCGCGGCTGCTGCGGATCGGCAGCCCGCTGTTCCACTTCGGCATCCTCGTGGTGGCGCTCGGTCACATCGGCGGCCTGGTGATCCCCAAGAGCTGGACCGAGGCCGTCGGGGTGAGCGAGGAGGCCTATCACCTCTCGGCCATCGTGCTCGGCACGATCGCGGGCGTCTGCACAGTCGCGGGCATGGCGATCCTGATCTACCGCCGCCGCACCGTCGGCCCGGTGTTCACCGCCACCACCCGCAACGACAAGCTGATGTACGCCCTGCTCGCGCTGACGATCCTGCTCGGGCTGGCCGCGACCGTCATGGCCAACATCGTCGGCGGCGGTTACGACTACAGAACCACGATCTCCCCATGGTTCCGGTCGATCTTCTACCTCCAGCCGGAGGGGAGCCTGATGGCGGGCGCGCCGCTGCTGTTCAAGCTGCACGCGCTCAGCGCGCTGGTGCTGTTCGCCGTGTGGCCGTTCACCCGGCTGGTGCACATGCTGACCGCTCCGGTCGGCTATCTGACCCGTCCGTACATCGTGTACCGCAGCCGGGAGGACCGGGCGGGCTCCCGCCCGCCGCGCCGAGGCTGGGAGCCGATCGGCCGACCCTGACTCCCGCCGTGGACTCCCGCCGTGCCGTACCGGCATCCTGTCGCCGCTGAAGCACGGTACGGCACGGCGGACGAGACCGGGCCTCTCCCCGAGCCGCACGGGGAGGGGCCCGCATCGGGGCGGCGGCTCGCGCCGATTACCGTCCTCGCGCGGACTCCTATACACTGGGCTCGCGATCGCAAGGGGCTATAGCGCAGCTGGTAGCGCACCTCCATGGCATGGAGGGGGTCTGGGGTTCGAGTCCCCATAGCTCCACCGAAGTTGAAGGGCCGTCTCCTGTTGGGAGGCGGCCTTTTCGATGTCTCCCAGCCGGTTTCCCGCCGCCCCCGGCACCCGGGGCGGGTGCCTTCCTGTACGCGGACCGCAGGTCGGCACCGTTGTCGCGTTTCTGAGAGCGCTCCAACGCCGCTTACGGGCGAGGCGTCGTCGGCGACAGCAGGTCAAGGAGGTGCCCGCGGCGTGATGTGGCGGAGGGTGACACCTTGATCACGAGACTTGACAGTGATCTCTGACAGATCGAACTGGTTAAATATCAAACTAGCTGTGGAATGGCTTGACTTTGCCGGGTCATGGCCCTTATTTAAGAGAAGGTAAAGACAGCTGATCACCGTTGGCGGCGAGGATGACAATCGAATCAGGGTCGGGCGGTCTCGGTGACGAGTACCGTGCGCTCCAGGCCGAGGCGTTCAATCGCATCGGTTCGCGGTATGACGAGGCCTTCCCCTACAAGGAAGGGCAGGTCGCCGCAGGTGAGTGGATGATCAAGCAGCTCCAGCCGGGTGCCCGCGTCCTCGACGTCGGCTGCGGCACCGGCTCGCCCACGGCACGCCAGTTCGCCGAGGCCGGCTGCGAAGTGGTCGGCATCGACATCTCACCCGTGATGCTGGACCTGGCCAGGCAGCACGTCCCCGTGGGCACCTTCCTGGAGATGGACGTGCTCGACCTCAACGGCTCGCTCGGCACGTTCGACGCCGTGACGGCCTTCTTCAGCCTGCTCATGCTGCCCCGCGCCGAGATCGGCAAGGCGCTCGCGAACCTGCGCGCGGTGCTCGCGCCCGGCGGCCTGCTCTCGCTGAGCATGGTGGAATTCGACCTCGACGACGTGCCTTTCCAGTTTCTCGGGGCGCCGATCCGGGTGACCGGGTATGTGCGCGACGAGTTGCGTGCGGTCGTCGAGGGCGCCGGTTTCACTGTGCTTTCGGAGAACCACGTTTCGTACGCCCCGGCGACCACGCAGTCCCCGCCCGAAATCCAGTTGTTCCTCAATTGCCGTAGCGACGGGTTCTGAGCGGCGGGATGACCCGTGTCGTGGGACGGGGAGACCCTCACCGAGTTGGCCTATCTCGGCCGGGCCGTACAGGCCATCGGCGACAGCCCGAATCCGCAGGAGGCGGCCCGGCTGCTGTGCGAGGCGGCGGTGCCCAGGCTGGCGGACGCCGCGGCGGTCTACGTCGAGGGCGAGGCGCGGCACCGCGTCGACCCCGCGCGGCGGCTGCCGCACCGGTGGACCGGCGAGTTGCCGCATGGTCCGGAACTGCTCGATGAGCATCTGGTCGCGGTGCCGCTCCGCGCGTACGGCAAGCCGGTCGGCTCCGCCCTGCTCGCCAGGGATCGGGCGCGCCGGCCGTTCGGCGAGGGCGACATGCTCGCGGCCGGACAACTCGGCGTGCCCGCAGCGCTCACGATCTTTCATGAGCGGCTGCACCGGCAGCAGCTCGAGACCGTGGAGATCCTCCAGCGGGGGATCCGCCCCGACAGCCCGCCCGACCTGCCGGGGGTCGACATCTCCTTCCGCTACCGGCCCGCGGCCGAGCGGGTGGGCGGCGACTGGTTCGACGTGATCCCGCTGCCGGGCAGCAGGGTCGCCCTCGTCGTGGGCGACGTCATGGGCCACGGCCCGGCGGCCGCCGCTGTGATGGGCCGCCTCCGCACGGCGGTGCAGACCCTGGCCGCGCTCGATCTGCCCGCCGAGCAGGTGCTCCACTCGCTCGACGAGGTCGCGCAGCGGCTGGCCGACCAGACGATCACGACCTGCGTCTACTGCGTGTACGACCCGGTGCTGCGCCGGTGCACGATCGCCAGTGCCGGGCACCCGCCGCCCGTCCTCGTGGGGCCGGAGGGTGGGGCGGAGATGCTGTTCCCGCCCCGTTGCCCGCCGATCGGGCTCGGCCGTACGCCGTACGAGACGATGGAGATCCCGGTGGCGGACGGTAGCATGCTCGTCCTCTATACCGACGGCCTCGTGGAGGAGCGTGGCCGGGACATCGGCCAGAGCGTCGAGGAACTGCGCGGCAAGCTCGCACAACCCGGTCCGATCGAGGAGATGTGCGACCGGGTGCTGCCAACGGTCAATTCGGATGACGTCACGCTGCTGGCCATCCGGTTCCGGGGGATCCCCGGCGAGCACGTCGCGCAGTGGATGGTGGAACCCCAGGCGATGGCTCCGGCGAAGGTTCGCGGCCTGGTCCGCCGGACGCTGGCCTCCTGGGGGCTCGAATCGATGGT
The DNA here is from genome assembly GCF_042435035.1 of Sphaerimonospora cavernae. Lineage (NCBI taxonomy): Bacteria > Bacillati > Actinomycetota > Actinomycetes > Streptosporangiales > Streptosporangiaceae > Sphaerimonospora > Sphaerimonospora cavernae. Next base: position 11,000 of record NZ_JBHMQT010000001.1, on the reverse strand, counting down.
CCCGATGGCTCAGCTCCTCGCGTCCGAGCTCGTGACGAACGCGGTGCGACGGACCTCCCGCCCGATCACGATCAGGCTGCTGCGCACCGACGCACTGCTGTGCGAGGTGAGCGACGACGACCACCGGATGCCGGCGCTGCACGAGCCCGGGCTGCTGGACGAGTACGGCCGGGGGCTGTACCTGGTCAGCCAGCTCGCCGAACGCTGGGGGACCAGTCGGGTCGCCGGAGGCAAGACCGTCTGGTTCGCGATGCCGCTGCCCGCCGGGACCGCCTCCGTCGGGCCGTGACCCCGCGCGCGTTGGGTTGCGGTCCCGAAGTCCTATACACTGGCGTGGCACCGCGATCGCGGCGGTGCGCGGGGCTATAGCGCAGCTGGTAGCGCACCTCCATGGCATGGAGGGGGTCTGGGGTTCGAGTCCCCATAGCTCCACCGGTTTCAAGCAGGCGTACGGAAGATCTGGCGACGTAGGCGAGCGCCACAGCCGCCAGGATTGACCGCCGCGAGAGCGTTGCATCGCGCCTGGATCGTGGCCGCCGCCTTCGTCGCCGTCATCGGAGCGGCGGGCTTCCGCGCCACCCCGAGCGTCTTGATCAACCCGCTGCGGGACGAGTTCGGCTGGAGCCGGGGCACGTTCTCGCTCGTGATCTCGGTGAACCTCATGCTGTACGGGCTGTGCGCTCCGTTCGCCGCGGCGCTCATGGACCGGTTCGGCATGCGGCGGGTGGTCTCGGGCGGCGCTGCCGGTCCGGTGATCCGTACCGCAGCGGAGGCGGGCGTTCCCGAAGTGTGACAGGGATCGTGCCCGGACATACCGGCATATGCCGTACGCTCCCGAACGTGGCACCTGGGGACTATGGGAATAAGGCTGTTCCCACATACATCGCGGCCGAGGCGGAGACGACACCTCTACCGAAGATCACGGTCCCAGAGGCGCCGCCGCCGCCGAATTCCGGCAGAGCCCTCGGCGACCTGCCGATGCGCGTGGTCTACCGGGTGATCGCGGGTGCCGTCGCCGTCGTCGTGGTGGGCACGGTCGCCACCGTCGTGCTGCTCAACCGGGACGACGCCGCTCCCCGAGCCCAGGCCGCGGATATCCCGGTGGGGGTCCAGCCCACCGCGATGCCGACTACCGGGGAGAGCCCAGGCGAGAGCACTGGGCTGACCTCTGGGCCGACCTCTGGGCCGACCGCCGAAGCCCTCGCTGCCACGGCAGGTCCGGATGGCGCGACGCCGAGCCCCGAGTCGAGTCAGTCGAGTTCCGCGGCGTCCGACTCGCCGTCGGGCGCGCGCAGCGCGATGGACGCCGCGCTGTCCGACCCGAGGGTGCCGACGTTGACGACGAGCACCCGTAAGCTGCGTGCGCTGCCGGGCCGAACCACCACCACCCGGGGACTGGTCAAGGACCAGCGCTCCGGCGTGGCCTTCCCACGGTTCGCCAAGGTCTGGAAGGCCGCCAGGGGCAACCCGTTCGCCTCACGTCAGATGCTGCCCGCGGCCAAGGGGTCGCAGTTCCGCGGGATGCTGGTCTCCTGCCCCGTTCCCATCCCGGTGCAGGAGAGCCTGCGCGACACCGCCTTCCTCGCGGCGCGCTGGACGCTCAACCACCAACCCTCCGGGGCGACGATCACCTGGTCGGCCTCCCAGCCGCTCAAGGTCAGCAAGCGGGACGGCTGGCTGCTGGGATATCGGGTGAACTACACGATCAAGGGCAAGAAACGGACGTCGTCGGCGGCGCTCGCGCTCCTCGACGTCCCCGGCAGGAAGCCCGGCCTCGTGTTCATCTCGATCCCCGACAGCCAGGAGAAGTACTGGAAGGACATCTACAAGGTGATGTCCTCCCTCCACGTGCTGCCGCAGGAGAACGAGGACTGAGACGGGACTCCGGGCGGGTAGGCTTCCGGTGTGACCGAGCTCGTGCTTGCCTCCGCATCACCCGCCCGACTCGGCGTACTGCGCGCGGCCGGGCTCGACCCCAAGGTGATCGTCAGCGGGGTGGACGAGGACGCCGTCACCGCCGGCTCTCCCGAGGAACTCTGCCTCGCCCTTGCCGAAGCCAAAGCCGGCGCCGTGTCCCGGACCCTCAACGAGGGTCTCGTCATCGGCTGCGACTCCGTGCTCGAACTCGACGGCGTCGCGTACGGCAAGCCCGGCTCGCCGGAGGAGGCGGTACGCCGCTGGCGGATGATGCGGGGGAGGACCGGCAGGCTGCTGACCGGACACTGCGTCAAGGACGTGACGGGAGGCGGCACGGCCAAGGCGGTGGGATCGACCGTCGTGCGATTCGGCACCCCGACCGACGACGAGATCGCCGCGTACGTCGCCAGCGGGGAGCCGCTGCGCGTCGCCGGGGCGTTCACCCTCGACGGCCTCGGCGGCTGGTTCATCGACGGCATCGACGGCGATCACGGCAACGTGCTCGGGATCTCGCTGCCCCTGCTCGGCCGCCTGTTCGCCGAACTCGGAGTGCCCGTCACGAGCCTTTGGCGGTAGCCTGCCCGGCGTGAACGGGAATGATCGTGACAGCGCCGGTGGGACCGGCCGGCCTGCTACTGGGCGGCCTGCCAATGGGCGGGGCGGTCCGGGTGGTTTCGCCGACGGCGTCGGCTACTGCTTCAAGGGGCTCGGCTGGGTCGCCAGGCACCCGGGATGGTGGCTGTTCGGGCTGATCCCGGCCTTGATCGCGCTCGTTCTCTACGTCGTCGCACTGGTATGGCTCGGCACGCACGCCGGTGACATCGCCGCCTGGGCCACGCCGTTCGCCGACGGCTGGGGCTGGCGCGACGTGTTCCGGGTCCTCGTCGGCGTCGTCGTCTTCGTGGCCGGCCTCGGCCTCGCCGTACTGACCTTCACCGCGGTCGCGCTGGCCATCGGGGAGCCCTTCTACGAGAAGCTGTCGGAGAAGGTGGAGGAGGATCTCGGCGGGATGCCCGACGGGCCGGAACAGCCGTTCTGGCGGTCGTTCTTCCGGTCCATCCGCGACAGCGTCATCACGCTTGGATACGTCCTGATGTTCACGATCCCGCTGTTCGTGCTCGGGTTCGTGCCGGTGATCGGTCAGACCGTCGTGCCGGTGCTCGGGGCCATCGTCTCGGGCTTCTTCCTCACCGTGGAGCTCACCGCGCTGGCGATGGAACGCCGGGGTCTCGCACGCCGGGAGCGGTTCGCCCTGCTCCGGTCGAACAAGGCGGTGTCGCTCGGCTTCGGCGTCCCCATCTTCCTGGCTTTCCTCGTGCCGCTCGTCAGCGTGATCATCATGCCGGCCGCCGTGGCCGGCGCCGCCATGCTCGTCCGCCTGCACCTGGCACGACCTGGGCCGGGGTTCTCTCCCGGAGATGAGTTTTCCCCAGAGCATGGGTGATTGTGGCCGATCTGTTCGGTTGGGTAGCCCGCGTTCTCCCCAGAGCGGCGTTCGGCGGGGAGGCGGGGGAAGCGGGTGGGGCACGCTTTGGCCCCATGACCGCTATGCCGAAGCTCGTGCTCTCCACCCCGGCGGACATCCTCGCCGCCGTGCCGTACCTCATCGGGTTCCATCCCGCCGACAGCCTCGTCGTCACCGGCTTCGACGGGAAGGCGCTGCGGCTGAGCACGCGGTGGGACCTGCCACCCCGGCCGGGGGACCTCGACCGGATCATCCCGCTGCTGCGGCGGGAACAGGTCACGGTGGCCCTCCTGGTCGGGTACGGCCCGGGCCACCTCGTGACTCCCGCCGTCGATCAGGTCATGCGACTGCTCGCCGGGGCAGGCATCGGCCTGGCCGAGGCTTTGCGGGCCGACGAGGGCCGCTACTGGTCGTACGCCTGTGTCGACACCGCCTGCTGCCCGGCCGAGGGTACGCCGTACGACCCCGCGTTCAGCCGGGTGGCCGCCGAGGCCGTCATGCACGGGCTGGTCGCGCTGCCAGACCGCGGCAGCCTGCGGCGCTCGCTCGAGCCGTCCGGTGGACCGGCGATGCGGGAGGTCGCCGGGCGCGTCGCGACCGAGCTGCGAGCCAGGCTGGCCGGGACAGGCGTGCCCACCGACGGGTTCGCCGCCCGGTTCGTCGCCGACGGCCTGGCCCGGGTCCGCGCCGCGATCGAACGGTACACCTCCGGCGGCCGGCTGGACGACGACGAGGCGGCCCGCCTGGGCTTCGATCTCACGGTCATCCGCATACGCGACGAGGCGTGGGCGCTGCTCGACGACCGTGACTCCCACATCGCCCTGTGGCGGGACCTCACCCGGAGGCTGGAGCCGCGATACGTCGCGCCCTCCGCCTCACTGCTGGCCGCCGCGGCCTGGCGTGAGGGAGACTGCGCGCTGGCGAGCATGGCCGTGGACCGGGCGCTGGCCGCCGACCCCGGCTACTCCATGGCGATCCTGCTGCGGCAGGCCCTGGCGCATCTGCTGCCACCCGCCGCGCTGCGCGACCGCATGCCCACTCCAGAGGAGATCGACATCGAGATGGGTCCGCCGAACTCGCGATGGCTGATGCCGTTACGCGCCCTGCTGGGAGAGGAGCCGACCGCGCTGGCGGGCTGAGCCGCCGCTCTGAAGGCCGGCGCGTGCTACGCGAGTTCGTCGCTCTCGGCCTGGCGGCGCCGTTCGTTGTAGGCGCGCATCCGCGCGGGATAGCCGGTGAGCTGCACGTCGTAGACCGGCAGCGCGAGATCCCGGGCGACCTTGCCGATCACCGCGGGCGACCCGACGCGGCGGCGGGTCCATTCCCCGTCGTGCGCCACGGCGACCGCCGTGGTCTCGGTCGCGAAGGTCTCCGGCTCGACGTAGAACTCGACGCCGCGCCGCGTCTTGGCGAACTCGATGAGCGCCTCGATGTCCTCATCGGTCGCCGCGCGGTCGAACTTGGCCACGCGTGGCCCGCGCCGTCGCCTGAGGCCATAGCGATCTCGCCATCCCATAGCGCTTTTATACCGCTTCGCGATCACGAACGCGTTAAGTTCGTCTCCCGTGGACTTCTCGGGGCCAGGTCCGGGATTTCCCTGATGCCTGCCCCGTCCCGCCGCCCCGAAGATGGATGCAGACTTGATGTAGGGCCATTGACGGCCACTGACGGAAGGCGATGCTTTGATGCCGGCGGCAGCGACACCACGATGGCAGGGGCGCGGGCCCGTGCCGCACCCTCAGCTACGCGTGACCGACGCGGACCGCGATCAGGTGGTCGAGCACGTGAAGGCGGCCTTCGCCGCGGGCAGACTCGACAAGATCGAGATGGATGAACGGCTGGATCGTGCCATGACCGCGCGCACACATGCGGACCTCACGCCGATAATGGCCGATCTTTACGGCACGCGTCCCGCCTATGTGCCGCCCCCGTCGGCGTACACGGGGCCGAATGATGAATCCCGCGACCGCCTCCTCGGCGCCGGGGCGCATCTGCTGTCGCTGGCCGGCCTGTTCGTGATCGGTCCGCTGGTCATCATGCTGGCGGCGGGCAGCGGTTCGCCCTATGTCAGGAGACACGCGGTGGAGGCGCTGAACTTCCACCTCACCCTGTTCGGCGCGACGATCCTGCTGCCGTTCACCATCATCGGCATCCCCCTGATACCGGTCTACTGGATCCTGTGGTTCGTGCTGTCCATCGTCGCCGGGGTGTCGGCCCTGTCAGGAGGTGAGTTCCGCTACCCCCTGACAATCCGTCTCGTGAAATGAACCTGTGAAATGAGCACCGCTCAGGGCAGGAGCGCGCGGACCGTCTCGACCGTGTCGGCCTCATCGGGCCGCTTGTCCGGCCGGTAGCGCAGCACGCGGGCGAACCGCAGTGCCATCCCGCCCGGATAGCGGCTCGAGCGCTGGACGCCGTCAAAGGCGATCTCCACGACGAGTTCGGGTTTGACCATGACCACCCAGTCGTCGGCGGGGCCCTCGGCCAGCCGCAGGAACTGCTCGGTCTGCCAGCTCAGCAGTTCGTCGGTCAGGCCCTTGAAGGTCTTGCCGAGCATCACGAAGCCGCCGGTCTCGGGATCGAGAGCGCCCAGATGGAGATTGGACAGCCGGCCCTGGCGTCGGCCGCCGCCCCATTCGGCGGCCAGCACCACGAGGTCCAGGGCGTGCCGCGGCTTCACCTTGACCCAACCGGCTCCGCGCCGGCCAGCGGCGTACGACGTGCACGGCGACTTCACCACAACGCCCTCGTGACCGCGCCGCAGCGCGTCGGCGAAGAACTCCTCACCCGCGTCGGCGTCGGCGGTGACGAGGCGCGGGGTGACCATCTCGGCCGGCACGGCGGCCTCCAGAGCGGCGTGCCGCTCCTCGTCCGGCAGGTCGAGCAGGTCGGCCCCCCCGACACGCAGCGCGTCGAAGAAGAAGACGCTGAGCGGCACGGTCTTTCGGAGCGCGTCGACCCCGATCTTGCCGGCGACCCGGCCTGAGGTGACCTGGAACGGCTCCGGGCGGCCGTCGGGCCGTAGCGCGATCACCTCGCCGTCGAGCACCAGGTCGGTGTCGGGCAGCGCGGCGACCGCCTCGACCACTTCGGGGACCTGAGAGGTGATGTCGTCGAGGGCGCGGGTGAACACGGTCACCTGGTCGCCTCGCCGGTGGGTCTGCACCCGCACGCCGTCGAGCTTCCACTCGATCGCGGCCGGGCCGCCGATCTTCTCCAGCGCGGCGGTGACGCTCGGCGCGCTCTGCGCGAGCATCGGCGCGACCGGGCGGCCGACCTCGAGGTGGAACGCGCGCAGCGCCGACACGCCGCCGCCCAGCGCGGTCGCTCCCACCGCCGGCAGCCAGCCTCGCAGGGTCAGCGCGCGGCGGACCTCGGCCGCGGGCACGTCCGCCGCCTTGGCGATCGCCTCGACCATCACACCGCCCTGCGCCCCCTGGCGGAGCTCACCCGTCAGCAGCCGTTTCAGGAACGCCTGCTCCTGCCGGGTCACCGCGGCGAAGAGTTCATTGAGCAGGTCCCGGCGCGCGGCCTGCGAGCCGGGGCCGGACCGGGACCCGATCCGTTCGAGCAGCGCGTCTACCTGGGCGAGGGTCGCCGTCGCGACCTGACGAGGCTCGGGCAGATCACGCAGGCGGCGCCAGCCGACGCCGATCTGGCGCTGCCGCAGCTCGCCGGACAGATAGGCGATCGCGATCTCGGCCTCGTCCGGCCCGACCCGGCCCAGCAACTCGGCCAGGTGCCCGATCTTGGCCGTGCGCGCTCGGTCCGCGGCGACGGCCGCCGACGTGCGGGCGAGATCGATCAGCAACACAAAGTAATCCTGCCTCACGACCGCCCGATCCGGCCATGGCGGGTGGGTGTCAGCTGTAGTGGCGCATGGCCGGCCACAGCTCATGCCATGGCCGGAGGGGATCACGGCAGATGGTGATCGGCCTGCCCTGTTCCTCGCCCGGCATCCCGTTCAGGTTCGCCGCGACCGAGCAGCGGGCGAACCCATCGGTCGGATTGAAGCCGACCACGACCACGGTCCGGGCGCTCTCCGGCGGCGGACCCCACCACCACAGCTCGTTGTGCGGGCTGTGGACGGGCGGCAGCCCGAACTCGCCCGCCCACCGGTCGAGCGCCCCCGCCTGTCCGTAGTTCGAGGCCAGCAGCACCGCGTCCGCCCGCTCCGACGCTGGAAGTTCGCTCACCACCCGGCCGACCTGCCGCGCGAGATCGCGCATCCCGACGGACTCGCGGGCCACCTCGTTCATCGCGGCGACCGGGGTGCCGCCGAGCGAGGCGGCCGGGATGACGGGCAGCGCCGTCACGACCGCGATCACCGCGCTGATGGCCAATGCGGTCACCAGCGTTCGCCGCCAACGCCAGTCGGCGGCGACGACGCAGCCGGCCGCGAACAGATAGAGCAGGAACCCCGCCGTGTAGTCGGGGCGGCCGCCGGAGTACAGCGTGAGCGCGCAGCCCAGCGGGTACGCGATCGCGAACGCCCGTGTCGTGCGGCCGCGCCACAGCCTGAGCCAGCCCGCGACGCAGATCACCGCCTGGGGCGGGCCGAGCAGCACGAGCTGCAGCGGCACGAAAGCGATCCGGTTGTCCGTGCCCTCGTCGATTCGCAGGGCATCGGCCATCTGGAGCTGCGGCCAGTCGTGCGTCGCCTGATAGACGAGATTGGGCGAGGCGATCACGATCGCCAGCAGTGCGCCGATCCACAGCCGCCGGTCCCGCAGGACCTCGCGCGGGCCGGCCGCCAGGATGCCCACGCCGACACCGCCCAGCAGCAGCACGATCAGGTCGCGGTTGTACGTGGCCGCACCCGCGATCACGCCCACCGCGAGCCAGTACCGCCCGTCGCCCCGCACGAGCACGCGCGCCAGGCACAGCGCGGCCGCGGCCCACACCAGCATGTCCGGGGTGAGCGTCAGCAGCGAGTGCCCGGCGATCAGAGGGAAGACCCCGGTGGCGGTGCCGGCGGCGGCCAGGAGCTGTGCCGTACGGCTCCCGCCGAACTCGCGGGCGATGAGAGCGACGAGCACGACGATGATCCCGGCCGCCAGGGCCGGGAAGATCCGCAGGGCGACGACGGTGTCGCCGAAGACCGCCGTGGACACCCGCGCGATCATCGGGGTGAGCGGTGGCGTGTCGAAGTACCCCAGCTGGGGGTGCTCGCCCAGCAGCCGGAAGTACAGCTCGTCGCGGTGGTAGCCGTACCAGGGACTGACGGCGAGCAGCACCGCGACGACGATCATCGCGATCACCGCGATCGGACGTCTGGCGAACGGGGGGAGTTGACGGGTGGCGGGGGCGAGGTCGGCGGCCATGGTCATCGGACCATCATCGACGTCAGGAGCCCGCCCGCGCCAGACCGGGTCCCGCCATGCCGGAGCCCGTCTGCTGGGCTTCGATCGGACCGGGTTCGATCGGGCCCGCGGGCTGTCAGCCGACGCCGAGCAGATCGACGACGAAGATGAGCGTCTCGCCCGGCTTGATGACGTTGCCCGCGCCGCGGTTGCCGTACCCGAGGTGCGGGGGGATCGTGAGGCGGCGCCGCCCGCCGACCTTCATGCCGACCACGCCGCGGTCCCACCCGGCGATGACGCGGCCGCCGCCCAGCGGGAACTGGAACGGCTGGCCCCGGTTCCATGACGCGTCGAACTCCTCGCCGGTGGAGAAGGCGACTCCGACGTAGTGCACGGTGACGTTCTGCCCCGCCTGGGCCTCGGGTCCGTCTCCCTCGACGAGGTCGACGATCTCCAGGTCGGCGGGCGGTTCGCCCTCGGGGAAGTCGATCTCGGGCTTCTCCGCTGTCACGTGCGTCTCCTGTCCTCTCGCGCCGGGGGCTTCCGGCGGAGATCGACTCTACCGGTCGGACCCGCCCCGCCGCGCCGTGTCGAGGGTCGCGCCCCGCGCGGTTTCCGCGCCCTTGGCGGCGGCCAGGGCGCCTCCAACGGGTAGTGCGGTCGTTGCCTGACCGCACTACCGTCAGGGGATGGCCATGCCTGTCCCGGCCGCGAGGGCGGGGTCACCAACTCTGGTGGAGCGGCATGCCCTCGCTGTATCCGGAGGCGCTCTGCACGCCCACGACGGCCCGCCCGTGGAACTCCTCCAGGTCGGCCGCGCCGGCATAGGTGCAGGACGACCGCAGGCCCGCGACGATGGCGTCGATCTGGTCCTCGACGCTCGGCCGCACCGGATCCAGGTACATCCGCGACGTCGAGATGCCCTCCTCGAACAGCGCCTTGCGCGCCCGCTCGAACGGCGAGTCCTCGGCGGTGCGCAGCCGTACGGCACGGGCCGAGGCCATGCCGTAGTTCTCCTTGTAGGCGCGGCCGTCGGGCGCGATCCGGGTGTCTCCCGGCGACTCGTACGTCCCGGCGAACCACGAGCCGATCATCACGTTGGACGCGCCGGCCGCGAGCGCGAGCGCGACGTCGCGCGGATGGCGCACGCCGCCGTCGGCCCACACGTGGCGGCCCAGTGCGCGGGCCTGCGCGGCGCACTCCAGCACGGCGGAGAACTGCGGCCGGCCCACGCCGGTCATCATCCGGGTGGTGCACATCGCGCCCGGCCCGACGCCGACCTTGATGATGTCGGCCCCCGCTTCGACCAGGTCGCGCACGCCCTCGGCCGTGACGACGTTGCCCGCCGCGACCGGTACGTCCGGGCCGAGCGCGCGGACCGCCCGGAGGGCGGAGATCATCTTCTCCTGGTGGCCGTGGGCCGTGTCGACCACGAGCACGTCCACGCCCGCCTCCAGCAGTTCCTTGGCCCTGGCGGCGACGTCGCCGTTCACGCCGACGGCGGCGCCGATGCGCAGCCGGCCCTCCGCGTCGACCGCCGGCCGGTACAACGTGGAGCGCAGCGCTCCCGTACGGGTGAGGATGCCGACCACGCTGCCGTCCTCGTCGACGACCGGGGCGAGGCGGTGGCGGCCCTCGTGCAGCGCGGCGAACGCGGCCTGCGGGTCGATCCCGCGCGGCAGCGTCTGCGGCGAGGCCGACATGATCTGGGAGAGCTGGGTGAACATGTCCACCCCCTGACAGTCGGCCTCGGTGACGACACCGACCGGGCGGTTCTGCCAGTCCACCACGATCACCGCGCCGTGCGCCCGCTTGGGCAGCAGGCTCAGCGCCTCGCCGACCGTGTGGTGGGCCGTCAGCGTGATCGGGGTGTCATGGACCAGGTCGCGGGCCTTCACCCATTGGACGACCTCGGCCACCACGTCGATCGGGATGTCCTGGGGGATGATGGCGATGCCGCCGCGGCGGGCCACGGTCTCCGCCATGCGGCGTCCGGCCACCGCGGTCATGTTGGCCACCACGACGGGGAGCGTGGTGCCGGTGCCGTCGTTCGTCGAGAGATCTACGGCAAGCCGTGACCCGATCGCCGATCGGGACGGCACCATGAAGACATCGCTGTACGTGAGATCGTAGGGCGGCGTCACATCATTTAGGAATCGCACGTCTGTCCAGCCTATGTGGTGAGCGGTCGTAATCCGGCATTCCCGGCCCGGGACGAGGGGAGGCCCGGACACCGGATACATTGACCTCGCTTGAGAGACATCCCAGGAGCTTGAATGTCAAGCTGCAAGCTTTTCGACACGATGCGACCAAGC